>NZ_FRBF01000003.1 GCF_900142545.1 Fibrobacter sp. UWT2
GCATTTCAATTATAATCAAAGGATTTCTTTTTTTCAGCACCGCCAGAAGGCTTCTTTAGAACCACCAGCCTAGCTGGTGGTTTTCGTTCTTACAAAAATGTCGCTTGATTATCCAAGCGACATTTTCTTAAAAAATTCAAAGTCACTTTTTGTCACTAATTCTGTTCAAGCCTAACCCTATATTAAGCTATAAAGAAAAAGTATTTTACAAGCTCATTTTTATTTCTACTTTTGTCGTACAAAAATTCGAGAACGTCATGTTCCGAAGAGCAAACAAATCAGAACGAGGATACCTATATGTGTAGACTTTATAATTTTGCTCAAGGCATTTGCCAGTAAGCACTCACCCCCACCAAACAAAATTTAATCGCATCGTGCAAAAAAGTTTTTTGCATGGTTGCTCAACTCATAAAATTTTTCAATCAGGAGATTTATAAATGAATATCAATTCGAAAAATATTGCTGCCAAGATTATCCTTTTATCTGCAATCACCTCTTTCGCCGCAGAACCTCTTTCTGTCACTACAAAGTCTGGCGTAACCGCAACACTCTACGGTTTTGCATCTCTCAACGCCGCCTACGAAGATTCCAAGAGCAATAACGGCAACTTCGCCAACTTCGTTGCAGCCTCGGACCTTACCAACGAAAACGATGGCGGCTGGCATCTCACCCCGAATCTAACTCGAATCGGTTTCAATCTTTCGAGCGGTAACGATACGACTTATTTCAAGGCCAACGGTAAAGTCGAAGTAGACTTTTACGGTGGTGGTTCCGCCAACAATCCTAACCCGCGTCTCCGCCACGGCTACGGTGAAATTTCTTTCGGCAAGACTGGATTCTCTATTTTGGGCGGTCAAACTTGGGACGTGATTTCTCCGTTGGTGACCCCGACTCTCAACGCAGGCGTTCTCAATAACTCCGGCGACGCAGGCCTTCGTAGAGCTCAGCTGAGACTCACCGAGAAAATTCCTGTTGGTGAAGGCTCCGTGGATATTGCCGCCGCTGTTGTCCGCACCATCGGCGAAAACCAGCCGTACAATTCCTCTTCTGCCTCTGAAACCGGTACCGACGCTGACATTCCTACTTTCCAGGGCCGCATCGGCATTACGCTTCCGCTGTGGGTGGAAAACAAGAAGGCTGGTTTGGGCGTTTCTGGCCATTACGGACAAGAAGAAATCGACTTGGACGCAACTGGCGACACCAAGAATATTCCTACTTGGTCTGCTAACGTCGACTTGACTCTCCCCATCACGGGCGCAATCACCCTCCTTGGCGAAGGATTTATCGGCGAAAATCTGGATACATACGCTGCCGGCATCGGGCGCGGATTTGTCGCCAACACCGAAGACCCCGAAAGCGTCAAGAGCATCAAGGCATACGGCGGATGGTTTGCCCTGCAAGCTAAACTGATCCAAAAACTGGCAATTAACGCTGGTGCGGGCATTGACAAGCTGGACCGCGATGACATCGAAACTGTGGGCGGCCGCGAACAGAACATTTCCGTTTTCGCAAACGCCACCTACAGCCTGACCGATGCATTCTCGCTCGGATTTGAATACTTGCACGTTCAAACCGATTACCTGACCGCCGGCACCGTGAAAGAAGCCGACTTGAACCGTTATCAACTTTCTGCAACTTATGGTTTCTAACGAAGGAGACTTGAATAATGAATCAGAAACAAATTTTCAATAAAATCCGCAATCGAATCGCTTTCACATTCCTCTTTAGCCTCGCCTGCGCTACTTCTGCAATCGCCGCAGACAAAATTTCCATCGGTTACCTGTCTTCTACAGGTCAAGGAAAATTCTTTATCGCTAAAGATGCTGGCATTTTCGAGAAAAATGGCCTTGACGTAACGCTCGTAGAATTTTCGAATTCTGGCGACGGCATTGCCGCTGTCCGCGCAGGTAAACTCGATGCAGGCGCATTCGGTTCGCTCGCTCCGCTTATTCACATTTCGCAGGGTGCCGACATCCGCGTGATTGGTGGCATCATGGGCGGTGACCAGGCCGTGATTACCCGCAAAGAAAACGCAGCCTCCGTCAAAAAGTTGAGTGACCTCAAGGGCAAGAAAATTGCCACCATTCGCCTGGGTACTGCCGACGCCATCGTTCGCGGCGGCCTCAAGAAAGAAGGCGTTGACTGGCGCAAGGATGTCACCATCGTAGAACTCAAGAATCCGCCTGCCGTTATCGAAGCCGTCAAGAACGGAAGCGTATTCGCCGGCGTCACTTGGGGCCCTCACGACCTCCGCGCCGAAGAAGCAGGCCTTTCTGTGGTGCTCCGCAGTAAGGACATTAACCCTGGCCATATTTGCTGCCGCCTCATTGCTTCGCTCCGCAAAATCGAAGGCCGCGACGATGTTTACAAGCGCCTGGTCAAGTCGCTGATCGAAGCCGAAGAACTGGTGCAAAATGACCACAAGAAGAGTGTGGAAATTATTGCCAAGTGGATCAAGCTCGATACCGCCCTTGTCAACAAGGCGTTCTACAGCGGGCACGTCACGCAGGATACGGACCCGAACGTGAAGGGTGTCGAATTCTTCTGGGATTTCTTGAAAGATGCTGAATTTATCAAATCTGACAGGAAAGTCTCCGAATACGTTCGCACCGATTTCTACAAGGCCGCCATCGCAGAACTTCGCAAGGAAAATCCCAAGTCCGAATTCTACGCCAAGGCAGAAAATATTTTCAAATCCAGGAATTAAGGAAAGTATGACAACAAAGCAAAATGGTTTTGAAACAACGAATCTCGGTTTTTCGTACGATGGCAGAGCCATCCTGAAAGACATCAACTTGAAAATCAACCAAGGAGAATTCGTATGCCTGCTAGGCGAAAGCGGTAGTGGCAAGACCACTTTGCTTAACCTTCTCGCCGGGCTGACCAAGCCGAGCGAGGGACATGTCTACTGGAAAGGAAAAGAAATCGAAAAGCCTTCTGCCGAAAGGAGTGTAGTCTTTCAGGACTACACCCTTTTCCCTTGGCTTACCCTTCTCCAAAATGTAACGCTCGCCATTAAAAAGACAAAAAAGCTGAAGACGAGCTACGCCAAAAATTTAGCCGAAGAATACTTGAACTTAGTAGGACTTTCTGGAAGCCTGCATAAATACCCCTTTGAACTTTCGGGCGGAATGCGCCAGCGCGGAGCCATAGCGCGTGCCTTAAGTGTCAGCGCTGACGCCCTTCTTTTAGACGAACCCTTTGGCGCTCTCGACCCCGTAAACCGTGCAAGCCTCCAGGATTTGGTGCTGGAACTTTGCCGCGGCGTCAAGGACCGTCCTATTACCACATTATTTGTCACGCACGACATTCGCGAAGCCGTTTATCTCGGGAGCCGCATTATCGTTTTAGGCTCTACCCCGGGGCGTATCATTGCAGACATCCCGCTTGATTTCCCGGTAAAGAAGAATCGTGGCGACTGGTTTCGCAACGAAAAAGTCCAAGAAACCATTGCAACTATTGAAGACGCCTACCACAAGGACATCCTTGAAAAACTAGGCCACATTGTACAAGGAGGTGCCAGCATATGAGAACTTTTACAAAATACTTATCCAAGTTTTCGGGAATCCTTTTTCTTCTCTTCTTATTAGGAATTTGGGTGCTAATCAGTTGCGGCCCGGAATGGGACAGTCAATACCTGTTCCCGTCTCCTAAGGCAATCCTGAAAGCGCTCTTTGATTCTCGCGAAGAACTTTTGCGCAGTGCGGGAGCGTCTCTTTTAAAACTGGTGCCCGCCTATTTGGTCGCATCGATTGTCGGAATTTCTATCGGAATCGTTTCTGGTTCCGTTCCATGGGTATCGAACATGCTAAAACCTATTTCCAGGTTTGCGGCCCCCATTCCGCCCAACGTCTACATTCCTTACGCTATCGCCATTTTACCGACGTTCTATTTGTCTTCGACATTCATCATTTTTATTGCCGCCTTTTGGCCCATCTACTTGAATACGGCTGCCGGTGCCGCCGAAATCCCCGAAAAATACAAGCGTAACGCTGCCATCATCGGAATCGGAAAGTTTGAATACCTGTGGAGAATCGCCCTTGTAGCAAGCCTGCCGTCAATATTTTCGGGGCTTTCTGTAGGCATGGGACTTTCGTTCATCATGCTCACCGTGGCTGAACTTTTCGGCGAAAATACGGGACTTGGTCACTTCGTGCAATTTTACGCGGACTATTCCGATTATCCTAACATGGTTGCAGGCATTCTTTGGACAGGCATTGTGGTGCTTGCGATTATGGAACTGTGTGAACTTGTTAAACGCAAGCTCCTGTTCTGGACAAAAGCGAACTAGTCATGATTAGTAACACTTCAAAAATATTTATATTGGCGGTGAAAATTGGAGATTTAAAATGAGCCTGACCGTCGAACGCGCAAAAGAAATCAGCAAGGGCCACGTGACCGAAGAATCGCTGGTCATCCATTCCCTCAACGTATGCTACGCCATGGGCGCCATGGCCAAACACTTCGGCGAAGACGTTGAACACTGGCAAGCCGTGGGCTATCTGCATGATTACGACTACCAGGAATTCCCCGAAGAACACCTGCAGCACACCGAAAAGGAACTGCTCGCGCAGGGCGTCTCCGAAGAAGACGTGCGCGCCATTTTGGCACACGGCTTTGAAATCGTGAACCAGGTGGAACCCAAGACCAACATGGAAAAGAGCCTGTTCACCGTCGACGAACTCACCGGAATCATCCAGGCCTGCGCAAGGATGCGCCCCAACGGAATTTTGGACCTCGAAGTGAAAAGTTTCATGAAGAAGTTCAAGGACAAGAAATTCGCCGCCAAGTGCAACCGCGACTACATCCTGAAAGGCTGCGCCCTACTCGGCATGGACGTGAAAGACGTCGCCGCCATCTGCATTGAGGGCATGCGCGAACACGCCGCCGAAATCGGCCTTGCCGGTAGCGCCGCGTAATTACGGCGCTATCCAAAATCCGTAAAGTTTTTAAAAAACCGTTACGGAGCGTCAAAAGGCCACCTTTTAATGCAAATATGATATATATTTGTATTAAAGGTTTTTTATGCCCGAAAACAAGAAAGAACTTTCCGAAGAAGATATCAAGAACCGCTACATAACGCCGGCGTTAAACGCTGTAGGCTGGGCGGCCGAAGATATGCGCATGGAAAAGTATTTCACCGACGGGCGCGTTATTTTTCAGGGCGGCAAGCATGCCCGCAAGCAGGGTAAAAAGGCAGACTATCTGCTTTATTCTGCCCCCAACTATCCGATCGCTATTGTCGAGGCGAAAGACAACAACCACCCTGTGGGCGGTGGTTTGCAACAGGCGATGGATTACGCCGAAATTCTCGACATTCCGTTTGCATACAGCAGCAACGGCGACGGCTTTGTGGAGCATGACTTTTTGACAGGAATGGAAGCGGAAATTCCGCTTGACAAGTTCCCAACTCGCGAGCAACTTCTTGCGCGTGTGCGAGCAAGCAAGAAATTCACTCCGGAACAGGAAACCGTCATCAACCAGCCATACTACTGGGACGCGGACACGCACGCTCCCCGTTACTACCAGCGTATTGCGATCAACCGCACGATTGAGGCGGTCGCGAAAGGCCAGCAGAGAATATTGCTCGTGATGGCGACGGGTACAGGCAAAACCTATACGGCTTTCCAGATTATCGAACGCCTGCACAAGTCCGGCTGCAAAAAGAAAATCCTGTACCTAGCAGACCGCAATGTTTTGATTGACCAGACCATGGTCCAAGATTTCAAGCCCTTCAAGAAAATCATGACCAAGATAAAGGGCAAGGAACTAGATTCCAGTTTTGAAATCTACATGGCGCTTTACCAGCAGCTGGTTTCTTATGATGAAGGCGTACCCGATCCGTTTACGGAATTCAAGCCTGAATTTTTCGACTTGATTCTGGTGGACGAATGTCATCGCGGTTCAGCAAAAGAAGATTCCGAATGGCGAAAAATTCTGGAATACTTCAGCGGCGCAACGCAGATTGGCATGACGGCAACACCCAAGGTCAAGAACGGTGCAAACAACCTGGAATATTTTGGCGAACCGATTTTCACGTACTCGTTGAAGCAAGGTATTGAAGATGGGTTCCTTGCGCCGTATCGCGTGACAAACAGTTTCTTGAATGTAGATTTGAACGGCTGGACGCCCGAAAGCGCGCAAGAAATAGACCTCTTTGGGAACGTGATTCCGGAGCAACTTTACCAGCGCCCGGATTTTGGCCGCGAACTTGTCATCAAGACTCGTCGCGAAGTTGTTGCCAGGCGCATTACCCAGATGCTTTACAAGATTGGCCGC
Organism: Fibrobacter sp. UWT2; assembly: GCF_900142545.1. NCBI lineage: Bacteria > Pseudomonadati > Fibrobacterota > Fibrobacteria > Fibrobacterales > Fibrobacteraceae > Fibrobacter > Fibrobacter sp. UWT2. The sequence goes on from NZ_FRBF01000003.1 coordinate 6,280, forward strand.
ATGACCAAGACTATTGTATTCTGCCCCGATGTAGAAGAAGCCGAAGCGATGCGCCAACTGCTTGCGACTTTGAATGCCGACATGATGAAGGAAGACCCGCGCTACGTCATGCGCATTACGGGCGATGATGCTGTCGGCAAAAAACAGCTCGGAAACTTTATTGAACCCGACGAACCCTATCCGGTGGTGGTGACAACATCAGAAATGTTGAGCACTGGTGTAGATTGCAAAACCTGCGGGCTTATCGTCATTGACAAGGAAATCGGATCGATGACGGAGTTCAAGCAGATTGTAGGCCGCGGCACTCGTCTCAAGACAGACAAGGGCAAATGGCATTTCGAAATCCTTGATTTTCGCAATGCGACAAAACTGTTCAAGGACCCCGAATTCGATGGCGAGCCCGAAATGCCCGAGGAACCTCATGGACATGGCAGAGGATTTCACGAACCGCCTCCGCCTCCATATAACGCTGGCCCCAAGAAATACTACATCAATCACGTGGAAGTGAAGATTGACGCCGAGACGGTTTCGTATCTGGGAGCCGACGGCAAGACTCAGGTGGTCGAAAGTTTTACCGACTTTACCCGCAAGAATATCCGCGGCAAATTCGCAACACTTGATGACTTTATCAAGCGTTGGACAGCCGAAGAACGCAAGGCTGCCGTTGTTGAAGAACTCAAGGAATACGATGTTCTGATTGACGCAATCCGCGAGGCGAACCCGGACTTGGCGAAAGTCGATGTTTTCGATATTATTTGCCACGTGGCGTTCGACCAAAAGCCACTGACTCGCAGCGAACGCGCGAACAACGTGAAAAAGCGTAATTATTTGGCAAAATATGAGGGCAAGGCCCGCGAGGTTTTGGAAGCCCTTCTCGTAAAATATGCCGATGACGGCATTTTGCAGATGGAACAGAACGAAGTCCTGAAACTCGACCCGTTCAGCCATATTGGCACCGTTCCCAAGATTATGAAGCTTTTTGGCGGCCGCGAAGGCTACGAGGCCGCAGTTATAGACCTGAAAAAGCAGCTCTACTTGACCGACGACGTCGCATAATATATATATTTAGAATGTCGGTGTAAATGTCGGGGTATTTGTCAGTGTAAATGACTATGTATCTGTCGGGGTATTTGTCATATTATTTGTCGGAGTAAATATGTACGAGCCGCCATACAAACTGAACTCAGAAATTTTGAAAATAGCGACGGAAATATCGTCGCTGGTTGAACGCTTTGTCATCCGTTTGGAACAAGCCGACTCTCTTAAATTGCGCAAGGCGAATAAAATCAAGAGTATTCATAGTTCTCTTGCCATTGAAGGGAATTCTTTGAGCGAAGATGTGGTGAGCGACATTATTAACGGCAAAAGAGTCCTTGCACCTGCGCGAGAAATTCTTGAGGTCAAGAACGCCTTGGCGACATACGAACTGTACCCCAAATTGAACGCTTTTTCAGTTAAGGATCTTTTAAAAGCTCATGGCGTAATGATGCAGGGAATCGCCCTAGATGCAGGAAATTTCCGTAACTGCAATGAGGGTGTTTTTAAAGGGAAAAAATGCATTCACTTGGCCCCACCGCCAAATCGAGTTCCGGCGCTCATGGCGGATTTGTTTGAATGGCTAAAGAAGAGCAACGAACATCTGCTTATTCGTTCTTGCGTATTCCATTACGAATTTGAATTTATACACCCGTTTAGTGACGGCAACGGCCGTATGGGTAGGCTTTGGCAATCCCTTATTCTTGGAAAATGGAACCCGGCCTTTGAACATCTGCCGATAGAGAATATGGTGTATGCGAACCAGCAAAAGTATTATGACGCTATTGCAAAGTCCTCTGCTTCGAGCGAATGCAGTGCATTTATCGTATTCATGCTTCAGAACATCCTTGATTCATTGAAAAAATTTAAGGATGCTCCTATTGAAGGTGATGTTTCAACAGTAACCGAAACGAAACTCTCGACACGTCAGCAAAAAATTGTTGATATGATCCGAAAAGACGATATCACGATTGCAAGTGTCGCGAAAAAATTGAAAGTTTCTGAACGAACTATCGAACGTGAAATGTCGAAACTGCAGCAACTGATGGTTATTTACCGCGAGGGTTCAGACAAAACCGGCCGTTGGCTCGTCAAATAAAGTTTTAGTAGGTAATATATGTCCGTAAACAACTTGGTCAAAAGATTGCAGAACGAAATGCGCGGCGATGCCGGTATCAATGGCGACGCCCAGCGAATCGAACAGATGGTGTGGATGTTTTTCTTGAAGGTCTATGACGCTCAGGAAGAAATCTGGGAATGCACCAAGGACAAGTACAAATCCATCATCCCCGAAAAGATGCGCTGGCGCAACTGGGCTGTCGATGAAAAAGACGGCAAGGCGCTCACGGGCGATGCGTTGCTCGCGTTCGTGAACAACGAACTTTTCCCGACGCTCAAAAAACTGCCTGTCAACGAGAATACTCCGCGCGGCAAGGCGATTGTGCGGATGGTCTTCGAAGATTTGAACCAGTACATGAAAGACGGCATCATCCTCCGCAAGCTCATCAATATCATTGATGAAGTGGACTTTAGCGACGCAGACGACCGCCACACCTTCGGCGATATTTACGAAGGAATCCTGAAAGATTTGCAGAGTGCAGGCAATGCGGGCGAATTCTACACGCCGCGAGCTTTGACAGATTTTATTGTACAACAGCTGCACCCGAAACTCGGCGAAACATTCGGCGACTTTACCAGTGGAACAGGCGGTTTCTTGACCAGTTGCCTGAACTACCTGAAACCCTCCGTAATGACGACGAGCGACGAAAAGAAATTCCAGTCAGCCATTGTCGGGCAGGAATGGAAACCGCTCCCGTACCTGCTTTCAATTACCAACATGCTCGTCCACGACATCGAAGAGCCGAACATCACCCACACGGATTCGCTTGGCCGCAAGGTGACGGAATTCAAGGACAGCGACAAGGTGGATTGCATCGGCATGAATCCGCCGTATGGCGGCAGCACAGGCATGAACGCCAAGCTGAACTTCCCGATAAACATGCAGAGCAGCGAAACGGCCGACCTTTTCATTGTACTCATCATGTATCGCCTCAAAAAGATGGGCCGTGCGGGCGTGATTATCCCCGACGGCTTCCTGTTCGGCACCGACGGCGCAAAACTCGCCATCAAGCAGAAGTTACTCCGCGAATTCAACCTACACACTGTCATTCGCCTGCCGGGCAGCATCTTTAGCCCCTACACCAGCATTGCCACGAACATCCTGTTCTTTGACAACGAAAAGGCGAAAGGCGCCCCGACAGGGTTCAGCACCAAGGAAACCTGGTTCTACCGTCTCGATATGCCCGAAGGTTACAAGCACTTCAGCAAGACAAAGCCCATGCGCCTTGAACACTGCAAGCCCATAATAGACTGGTGGAACAACCGCGAAGAAATCCTTGAAACCAACGACGACGGCGAAGTCGTGAGCGAAAAGTCCCGCAAGTTCACCCCCGAAGAACTCGTGGAAATGGACTGCAACTTTGACCAGTGCAAATTTCCCAAGGAAGAAGAGGATGTTTTGCCGCCCGCAGAACTCCTGGAAGACTACCACAAGAAACGCGCCGCACTCGACAAGAAAATCGACAAGAAGCTGGAGCAGATTCAGAAACTCCTCGGGATTGAGGTAGGCGCCTAATGGACGGAAAGCAACTCAAGAACAGCATTCTGCAATGGGCGATACAAGGCAAACTTGTCCCGCAGAACCCCAAGGACGAACCCGCTTCAAAACTCCTAGAGCGGATTGCAGAATCCCGAAATGAAAGTTCCCTGAGCCTGCCGAAGGGAACTGCCAAAGGCACGAAGTCGAAGGATCCTGGGCGTAAAAAAAGCGCTCAGTCCTCCCGCATCTATCGCGAAAACGGCGTGTGGTATGAACAAGTCGGCACCGCCACCCCCAAGGATATTTCAGATGAAATACCCTTTGAAATACCTAAGAATTGGACGTGGTGTAGGCTAAAGGATTATTTAGACGTTCGTGATGGAACCCACGATTCCCCAAAATATTATTCGTCAGGAATACCATTTGTTACAAGCAAAAATCTTGTAAATGGGCAAATTGATTTCTCTAATGTAAAATACATATCGCAAGAAGACCACGAAGCCTTTTCTGCTCGTTCGAAGGTGGATGACAACGACATTCTTTTTGCAATGATTGGCAGCATTGGAAATCCTGTTTTAGTAAAGAAAACTTGTGATTTTAGTATAAAAAATGTCGCTTTGTTTAAGCCATATAATGAAGAAACTGATATGCATTATATGCTTTTGTATTTTCAGCATATTCAAACGGGCTTGAAGAAAATCGCTGCTGGAGGAGTTCAATCATTTATTTCATTGAATGTTTTTCGTAATTGGTTATTTCCCCTTCCGCCCCTAGCCGAACAGAAACGAATCGTCGCAAAACTTGAACAAGTTCTCCCGCTCGCAGAAGAATACGGAGCCGCCCAGGAACAACTCGACAAACTCAACAAGGAACTTCCCGAAGCCCTCAAAAAAAGCATCCTCCAAGAAGCCATCCAAGGCAAACTCGTCCCCCAGAACTCCAAAGACGAACCCGCCCATAAACTATTGGAACGTATCACGGCCGCCCGCAGCGAAGCTAATCAGCCAAAGGGTGCAAAGTCAAAGAAATCCACCCCAACATCTCGCATCTACTGCGAAAACGGCACCTGGTACGAACAAATCGGCTCCGCTACTCCCAAGGATATTTCAGATGAAATCCCGTTCGAAATCCCTGAAAGTTGGGCTTGGTGTAGATTAGGGAATTGTTCTGATTATGCGGCTTCAAAAGAAAAAGCCAAATCCTTTAAAGACATTCAAGAAATGTGGTCATTAGATTTGGAAGATATTGAAAAGAATTCAGGACGAATAGTAAAAAGATTAAAGGTTAGTGAGCGAAAAATTGTTGGCGAAAAAGTTATCTTTAAAAAGGGACAGGTTCTTTATAGCAAATTGCGTCCGTATTTAAAGAAAATATTGGTCGCTCCCGAAGATGGCGTTTGCTCATCCGAAATAGTACCTTTTTCACCATTTGAGTGTTTGGACGCTAGTTATTTGGTAACTGTTTTAAAATCGCCCCATGTCGATTACACAATAAATCTCGTTACTTATGGTGTGAAAATGCCTCGTGTAGGTACGGACACGATGTTGAATCTACTGATTCCAATTCCGCCCTTAGCCGAACAAAAACGAATCGTTGCCAAATTAGAACAACTCTTTAAGGTGCTGTAAAAAAGGTAATATATGGCATTATTTTCAGAAAGATATGGATTTGTCAAGCCACGTGAAATGTTCCAAATAGACAGCTTGGACGAACGTACTAAAAATCGAATTTGGAATTGGGTTGATGAAAATTTCATAAAAAACATCCCATTAAAGCAATTCATTGGTGGCGACTACATTGACTTAGACAAAGCCTATGTTTTAAAGCATATTTTTTGTGACATCTATGGCAATACTGTAGATAATCCTATTCTCACAACTCTATCTTCCGTAACGGCTTATTTTAAGCTTCGTTTTTCATCAGAGCCATTTTGGGATATTTTGGACCTCATCGAACTTATTGTAGAATCCTGGATTCCGTGTATGGACAAACCATATGGAACAGAATTTGTGAAACGAATGTCCAAATTGAACCGGATTTTGGAGCAAGAAAAAGTTGGCTATCGTTTAGTTAATGGCAAAATGACACGTATTGTAGAAAATGCTGAAATTGACACTATTGAAGAATCGCTAAAAACGGAGCACAAATCAGTCACCGACCATGTTCAAAGCGCTCTACATAGTTTTGCAGATAGAAATAATCCCGACTATAGAAACGCTATTCAAGAGGCTTTTTATGCAGTTGAGGCGTGGCTGAAAAATGAATGCGGCAACCCAAAATCAGAATTCAGATCAGCATTGCAGACGTTGAAAGATAAAGGCAAATTAGACATTCACCCAGTATTGACGAATGTCTTTAATGGCTTTTATGCCTACATGTCCGATGAAAAAGGTCTGCGTCATGCATTGTTGGACCAGAGTGCTAAATTCGAATTTGAAGAAACAAAGTGCATGATTGTCTTTTGCTGCACAATGATTAACTATTTAGAAGCAAAGAAAAAGTAATTTTTTCGCGTGAAAAATGAGCAAACGAAAGCCAACATTAAAAGAAATTCTATTTAATCGATATCAAAAAAATGGCATTTCTGATTTCGAAATAGAGCCACTCTCTAATTACCTAGAAAAAATTATTTTTGAGCAGCAAGCATTTCTTGATAAAAATTTCATAGCCAGATTAAATAGCGACAATGATTTTGCGGACCGATTATACGAACTCTATTTCATTTCCGCGTTGAAAAACAACAATCTAAGCCTTGAGCATAAATCAGACGCTGGACTTGACATCTGGATAAATGATATCTCTGGCTGGGGTGAGTTTGTGTGCGCACACAATACAGAAGAAATGAAAAAAAATAATATTCTAGGAGAAGCCCGTATTGTCGACCCTAATGAAACGCTTTTACGCATTACATCTGTATTAAAAACCAAGTCCGATAAAATATTAGATGATTTAAGTAAAGGACGGGTTGAAGATAATCAGCCGATAATAATATTTTTATCAACTGGGCAACTTATAGATTGGCGCCCAATGAACCCTAAAGGGGACATTTGTAGTTTTGTTAGAGCCGTTCTTCCTATTAGTGAACCGACATTGATGATAAATATGAGCACAAAAGAAAGTCAATTGTGCAGAAAGTATCAATTTGGCATTCCGAAAAAGAATGTGGTTGTTGAAAACGATTTTTTTCTAGAAAAGCAAAACGAACTGATTAGTGCAGTAGTTTTTTCTTATTGTTCAATTTATAATCGCTTTGACAATCCTTCTTCCTCTTTTAAGGATGGAGATGATTTCATCGTTGTTCATAATCCTTTAGCAAAAAATCCTATTCCGCACAGATTGTTGAAGTGTCGCGAAGAATACGTATGCGAATACGAAGAAAATGTTTCTTTTTCGATTCGGAATATAAAAGAGACTTAAATTGACTTCAAAAACATTATACAAATACCTTGATGCCGAAGGCGGCTTGAAGATGATGAAATGTCACAATCTTCGATTCGCTAACGCCACAAGATTAAACGATCCTTTTGACTGTCATCCCAGTTTGATAGACTTCTCTAAAGTTCCTGCAGAAAAATGCAAAAGATGGCCAGCACATTTAATTGAGGAATTAGAGTCTTGCCAATATAAAAACCTGCGCAAGCGTACTTGGATTTGCAGCCTCTCTAAAGTCTATGACTCCTTGCTTATGTGGTGCTTTTACAGCAGTTACAGCGGTGTCTGTATCGGCATCGATATGGAAAAAGCGGAGAAGTACCTCTCTCAAGTAATGAACGGGGTCTATTTTGGCACACAACAATTAGAAGTACAGTACAAAGACATTGTCAATAAACCGGATTTCTTTCACAAAATCGACATGATTAATTACACCCGTTACCAGCTGTCAACAAAAGCTAAGGAATGGGAGCATGAAAAAGAAGTTCGCTTGTTGCTGACAGATCCATTAGTTGGAACAATTCCTTCAGAATATTCAGAAAGTGCTAAAAAGGAAGACGGTTCGGTTGATTATGAAGATGTCCGCTTTTATCCAGTTATAGGGAGAGAATGTTTTTGCGAACTCTATCTCGGTATCAATGTGGAAAAAGACAAACAGGATGAAATTCTGAAAGTCGCGCGATGGCTTAATCCTGAAATGAAAATTTATAGGATGACTGTTGACCCTGATGCTTTTAAGTTGAAGCCCGTGTTGATTCAATAAAAAGTTATATTAACACCTAAACTGCAAGGAATTCCGATGCGAAAGAAACCGTCAGAACTGGATTTTGAAGAATACATCCGTCAGGTCGAGCCCGCCAAGCGGGAAAAGTCCTACGCGTGGTCTACGGCTATTGGCTTGCAGCAGGTTGATGGCCTGACGCCTTCGGATTATCTGCTCGAAGTCGCCAAGAAGAACATCGAAGGGGAAATTTCCCTGAACAAGGCACAGGCGCTTATCGATTCTTATTACGAATCGAAGACGGAGCGCTCCGACGATGAAGACGAAACTGAAGAAGCCGACAAGGTTTCGACTCGCATTGCGCAAATTTTGAGTGAAAAGTCGTTCAATTTTTCACCCTCTTTTTTGATTGCCATTCACAAGCGCCTTTTCGAGGGAGTGTTCAAACATGCTGGAGAAATCCGCAAGTACGATATTTCCAAAAAAGAATGGGTACTGAACGGAGATTCCGTAATGTACGGGGCATCGTTTGAATTGCGGATGGCTCTGGATTATGATTTTGAGCGCGAACGTGAATTTAGCTATAGCAATTTAAGCATGAATGAAATCGTCCGTCATCTGGCGTTTTTCGTGTCGCGTCTTTGGCAGATTCATGCCTTCGGTGAGGGCAATACGCGTACCACGGCGGTTTTTACCATCAAGTATCTGCGTTCCATGGGCTTTAAAGTCGGAAACGACATTTTCGCCAAGAATTCGTGGTATTTCAGGAATGCGCTCGTCCGCGCCAACTACAAGAATGTGCGAAAAGGAATCCAGCAGGAGCCGGAATATCTTGAGAAATTCTTCCGTAATTTGCTGATGGGCGAACACAACGAACTGAAAAACCGCTACTTGCATGTTGACTACAAGAAAGTCAAGGGCAAAACTGCGACTGAAAAATTGAAGAAAACTGAGACGGCCAAAAAAGTGCAGACGAAATGTCACAGCAAAAATGTCACAGTAAAATGTCACAGCAAAATGTCACAGCAAAATGTCACAGTAAAAATCAGTGAGCGCCAGAAACAGATTCTAGACATCGTGAAAGGGAATCCGAATGTTTTGCAAACGGAACTAGCTGAACGCTTTGGCGTCCGGCGAGAGACCATCTACCGTGACATGAAAAAGCTCGTGGATGCGGGAATTCTTAGTCGCTCCGAATCAGACAAAAAATGCACATGGAAGGTGGTGAAAAAGTTTTAGAGGGCAAATGAAGATTTTTTAAGGTGCCAGATTGGATCCTTAAAGCCTTACCGCGCAGGGAATAGTCCTGCGCTATAAAAAGCTATAAAAAAATTGTATATCCCGAAATATTGCACCGCTTAGGTGCAATTTGTATTTTTGCTTGTCACACTTTTAACTCTGTGAGTCACCACTAAACGTTTTTCTACACGACAAAATGTCCGAAGTCAAAAAAATTCTTGCAAAAGATTTCTACAAGATTGATTCCCAAAATTCAACGCTACTCGATGTCCGCGAAACGAGTGAAGCCATCGTGCGCCCTGTAAATGGTGCGCTGCAGGTTCCGTTCTTTGAATTGTCCAAGAAGATTGATAGCATCCCGAAAGACAAGCCTGTTTACGTATTCTGTTCTACAGGAGACCGTTCCGAACAAGTTGCCGAAATTCTCGCCGATCGCGATTATGACGTGTACAATGTAGAAGGCGGGCTTGATGCCGTCCCGAAAATTCACTTCGTTGATGCCAAGGGTCTCAAGTGCCCGGGCCCCATCGTGAAGGTGGACGAAGCGGTCAAAAGTGTGTCCGTTGGCGAAGAAGTTCAGGTGGAAGCGACCGAGAAAGCATTCTTCTCGGATGTGGATGTCTGGTGCCAGCGTACCGGCAACGAGTTGAAATCGCTTTCCGAAAAAGACGGCGTAATCTATGCGACCATCGTAAAGCGCGACGCACCCAAATCTCTTGAAAATCGTGAATTTGAGCATGGCAAGACTTTTGTCGTTTTTAGCGGCGATTTGGACAAGGCGATTGCCTCTTTCATTATGGCGAACGGAGCTGCCGCCATGGGACGCCCGGTTACCATGTTCTTCACCTTCTGGGGAGTAAGCATTTTGCGCAGGCCCGAAAAGGTGCGCATCAAGAAATCGCTCATCGGAAAAATGTTTGGGTTCATGATGCCCCGCGGTTCCAAGAAACTCGGACTTTCGCGCATGAACTTTGGCGGAATTGGCGCAAAGATGATTCGCGCGGTCATGAAGCAGAATGGAGTGTCTTCGCTGGAAGAATTGATTGAAAGCGCAAGGCAGAAGGGCGTGAAGTTTGTCGCCTGCCAGATGTCGATGGAACTCATGGGCATCACAGCCGAAGAGCTGATTGACGGCGTTGAACTCGGCGGCGTCGCGACGATGCTCGGTTCCACTGAAAAATCCGACTTGACATATTTTATTTAAGGTCCCGTTATGATAAACAGACAGACTGCTCTTGAAATTTTGAATGCAAACGCAGATTCGTTACCGAACTTGATTGAACAGGCATATCAGCTGCGTACCAAGTACAAAGGCAACCGCGTAAGCATCCAGTTGCTCACCAATGTCCGCAGCGGAAACTGCACGCAGAACTGCGCCTATTGCGCCCAGTCGCGCGATTCTGCAGCTCCGATTGAAAAGTACCGCTATGTAGAAGACAAGAAACTTTACGGCGACAACGATCTCGTTGACGAAATGCATTTGGCGAGACACTGTATCGGGCTCAGCGGCATCCGTTTTGCGGACGACGATATCGAAAAACTTGCCGAGCGCATCCGCAAGATGAAAAAGAATGACACGCAAATCTGTTGCTCCATCGGGTTCCTGACCGAAAAGCAGGCGTTGATTCTTAAGGAAGCGGGTCTCAACCGCATCAATCACAACCTGAACAGCAGCCGTCGTTTTTACCCGAGCATTTGCACCACGCACACTTACCAAGAACGAATCGACAACCTGAAAATGATGAAGGGCCTCGGCTTTGAAATTTGCTCCGGCGGCATCATCGGCATGGGTGAAACACCCGAAGATGTCATCGATATGCTTTTCGAACTGCTTGAAATCAATCCGGATTCGGTGCCCATCAACTTCTTACTCCCGGCAGAAGGTACGCGCCTTGCGGAGCGTGATATTTCGGCGCTGACCCCCGAGTACTGTATCAAGGTGCTTTGCCTTGCGCGCCTGATGCTCCCGAAATCGGACATCCGCTGCGCCGCCGGCCGCGAAGTGTATTTCAAGGGTCACGAGAAGACGCTCTTCAAGGTAGCCGATTCCATTTTTGCGTCAGGCTACCTCACCGAAGGCGGCCAGAGTCTCGAAGAGACCTTCCGCACCATCGAGGCGGCTGGCTTCACCTGGCAAGTAGAAAGCGAATCATCCCACTAACTTCAAAAAATACTGGTGAATGCTTGTGTCGCTATTGAGTTCCGGATGGAACGAAAGCGCAATTTGGTTCTTGTAGCGAACGGCAACGATTTGCTCCAGCGCGTCGGCTCTATTTGAGCTTGCCGTACGTGAAAGGATTTCGACGCCTTCGCCGACCGATTCAAAGAAGGGCGCGCGAATAAAGGTCTGCGGCACTTTTCCGATGTGAGCGACTTCGTTTTCCGTAAAGAAGCTGCCGAGTTGCCGACCATAGGCATTGCGGCGGATAATCGCGGGGAGCGTCGCGAAATGCGCATTGTTTTCGCCGGCAATTTTTTCGGCAAGGAGGATTGCGCCGGCACATGTTGCGAGTACGGGCAGGCCTTCGGCAATTTTTTTACGAAGTGGCTCGAAAAGCCCTAAGTCGTGGAGCAGTTTTCCTTGCACGGTGCTTTCGCCACCGGGGAGCACAAGACCGTCCAAATGTCGGTTCAAGTCGCGCAACTGTCTGATTTCAAATGCTTCGGCGCCTAGCGATTCGAGGATGCGTTCATGTTCAATGAACGCCCCCTGCACCGCGAGCACGCCAATTTGCGGTTTGTTAATTCCCATTACTTCCCCCTTTCGGCCATCAGCAGCGCGATTTCCTGTTCGTTGATACCGACCATGGCTTCACCCAAGTCTTCAGAAAGCTTGGCGATAAGCTTTGCGTCGGTATAGTTGGTGACGGCCTGTACGATGGCGGCGGCACGCTTGGCGGGGTTACCTGACTTGAAGATTCCAGAACCTACGAAAACGCCTTCGGCACCGAGTTGCATCATGAGGGCGGCATCGGCGGGGGTGGCAACACCACCGGCAGCGAAGTTCACCACGGGAAGTTTCTTGTTGTCGTGAACGAAGCGCACCAGATCGTACGACACCTGGAGTTCCTTGGCGTGATTGAAGAGCTCGTCTTCGCGCATGCTCGAGATGCGGGCGATTTCCTGGTTCATCAGGCGCATGTGTCGTACGGCCTGGACGATGTCGCCCGTACCCGGCTCCCCTTTGGTACGGATCATCGATGCGCCTTCTTCGATACGGCGCAGCGCTTCGCCTAAGTCCTTCGCGCCGCACACGAACGGAACGTCAAATTCGCGCTTGTTGATGTGGAAAATGTCGTCGGCAGGAGAAAGCACTTCGCTTTCGTCGATGTAGTCGATCTCAATGGCCTGCAAAATTTGCGCTTCGGCAAAATGACCGATACGGCATTTGGCCATGACCGGGATAGAGACGGCGTCCTGAATACCTTTGATCATCTTGGGGTCGCTCATGCGCGATACACCGCCCGCAGCACGGATATCGGCCGGGATGCGTTCCAATGCCATCACGGCGGCGGCACCTGCGGCTTCGGCGATTTTGGCTTGTTCGGGGGTTGTCACATCCATAATGACACCGCCCTTGAGCATCTGGGCAAGATTCTTATTGAGTTCGTAACGGTTCTGGTCAGACATGTAAATCTCCTTGGTTGTGGAATGGTTTAATTTCAGGCTGTAATTTAAAACATTCGCTTGACCTGCACAATATTCAGTTTTTTACTATTTTTATAAGGTCAGTTAAATATCAGATTAGCAATACTAATAAGGTCAGTTTCATGTTCACTTACGATATGTCCAAGGCGGGAGCAAATAGCCTCTACCATTACCTTTACCAATGCATCAAAAAAGATATCGTAAGCGGAAACGTCCTTGCCGAAGAACAGCTCCCTTCCAAACGAAACCTCGCGCAGAATCTCGGCATTAGCGTCGTGACCGTTGAAAACGCTTACGCCCAGCTCCTCGCTGAAGGCTACATTTACTCGCTCCCTAAAAAAGGCTTCTTTGTCGCAGACATAAATGCCGCGGCTAATGCGCAAGTCCATCGGATTCGCAAGAAATCTCGCACACGCAGGCTCCTCGCAGAACCCTCCGATGAATCAGAACATATCAACCCGAAATATATCGCTGACTTCGCAAGCAATGGTGCCGACATCGAGGCATTCCCCTTTACCACTTGGGCAAAAATCACTCGCGAGGTCCTTTGCGAAAGGCAAAGTGATTTGCTGCAAGTTTCTCCGGGAATGGGCTCGCTAGAACTTCGCCGAGCCATTGCCCGCATGCTCCGCGAATTCAGAAATATCCAGGTATCGCCCGAACAGATTGTCATTGGCGCCGGAACTGATTACCTTTATGGCTTGCTAGTACAATTGCTCGGATTTGACAAGTGCTATGGCGTAGAAGACCCGGGATGGAGTAAAATATCAAAACTGTACAGCCAATACGGTGTCAAGGTGAGTCACATTCCCATTGCGGCGGAAAGTTTCGTAGACTCCGTCAAGAAATCTGACGTTGATGTCGTTCATATTTCGCCGGCGCACCATTTTCCGACCGGGATGGTGATGCCTGTCGGCGAACGCTATCGCCTGCTCAGTTGGGCTGCCGAATCCCCAAATCGCTACATCGTTGAAGATGACTATGACAGCGAATTCCGCATGACCGGAAAACCCATTCCCGCGTTACAGAACATCGATGTCACCGAAAAGGTGATTTACCTGAATACCTTTTCCAAGACGATGACTTCTGCGATTCGCCTCAGTTATATGGTGCTCCCGCCGCATCTTGCCGAGAAATTCCATAACAAACTTTCGTTCTATTCGTGTACGGTTTCGAATCTGGACCAGTATGTGATGGCAAAATTCATCGATCTCGGTTACTACGAGACGCACATCAACCGCATGCGCAACCTGTACCGAGCCAAGCGCGACATGCTCCTTTCGGCTATCCGCAAGAGCAAGCTTTCGAACGTTGCCCGAATTTACGAAGAAGATGCCGGGCTCCACTTTATCTTGGAAGTGAACACGAAATGTTCCGATATTGAATTCTGCAACCGCGCCCGATTCCGTGGGGTAAACATCCGCGCTCTTTCGGAGTATTATTTTGAGGCGAAGCCATCGCAGCATAAGTTTGTCGTGAACTACTCGTCGGTAGATAAAGCGAGCATGCAAAAAGCAGTGCAGATACTCGCGAGCCTTTGCAACTAAAAAGTTTAATGTTTCAAATCGCAAGCAGCCTGTTCGTAGTCAATGAGCTGCGTAATGGTCGGGTGTGTTCCGCAAACGGCGCAGTCGTCGTTATGACTCGGGAGCTTTACTTTACGGAATTCTGCTGTGAGCGCGTTGTAGGTGAGTAAGTGGCCTGTAAGTAAATTACCCACTCCAAGAATATACTTGATTGCTTCCATCGCCTGCAAACTTCCGATTACGCCTGCAATTGCCCCAATCACGCCCGCCTCTTTGCAGGTCGGCACAGAACCTTTCGGGGGCGGTTCCTCGAAAATACAGCGATAGCAAGGGCCTTGTTCGGGCACGTATGTCATCAGCTGCCCCTGAAATCCGACAATGCCTGCATGCGAGAAAGGCTTCTTTGCCATGACGCAGGCGTCATTAATCAAGAACTTCGTCGGAAAATTGTCGGTGCCGTCAACGATAAAATCGTAATCCTTAATGAGGTCGAGAATATTTTCGCTCGTCACGAAAGTATGATAAGTAATCACCTTGACATCAGGGTTCATTGCCTCCATGGTTTCTTTCGCAGATTGCACCTTGGGCTTACCCACATCTTGCGCGGCATGAATAATCTGACGCTGCAAATTCGAAAGGTCAACCACATCGGCATCGGCAATGCCGATCGTGCCCACGCCGGCGGCGGCAAGGTACATGGCCACAGGAGCGCCAAGACCACCCGCACCAATGACGAGTACCTTCGCGTTCAAGAGCTTCTTTTGGCCTTTTACGCCGACATCTTTAAGAATAATGTGGCGTGAATAGCGTTCCAATTGCTCGTTGGTAAATGCCATTTTGGGGATTATCCCTTCAATCACACGTACTTCGAGAGCGTTACGACATCTTCGCCGCTCCACGTGTAAAGCGCAAGCAGGGGCTCGTCGCTTGTTCGCATCGAATGTACGTGATTTGATGGATGCAGAATAAATTCGCCCGGGTTGCGAACTTTTGAAACGCCGTCTAAAGTCCACTCGGCATGTCCCGAAAGCACCACGTAAAGTTCCGTGGCAGGGTGGTAATGCGCCGGATAAAACGTGTTCTTGCCCAAGAGCGTAAAGCCGTAGCAAAAATGATCGTCATGAAAAGGCGCTTCGGGCCCGAGAATTTCGCCCCAGCCCATTTGATTGCCCAAATCAGGCATGTCGGGGCGCGGCTCGTAATTATACTTCCACGGCAAAAAAGGGAGCGCAGGCTTTAATGCGTTCAGCACGCGCTCCGTTTCGGGGCTACCAAATTGAATCGCCTCTTCAATCCAGCGAATCAACGGAGAATCGCTTTTTTCGAAAATCCCACTCGGGGCAGGGATTTCACGCGCTACAAACTTGGCTGCCTCTTGACCGATATCATCGTCAATTTGGGCGCGTTCATTCAGAAATCGCTTCGATTCTTCAATTAAACGGGCGATAAAATCTTGCATCAAAATACACTCGTTTTACTTCAAGCTTGATTTCAGTACGGCAACCGTATGGCCGATCACTTCGCCCTTTAGGAATGCTTCGTAAGCTTCTTTAGCAGTAAGCTTCGAAGATTCAAGCGACTTTTCGATTTCGAAAGCGTTCTTGCCGGATTCCTTCACCGAAATGTTGGCGAATGCTTTTTGCAAGTCGCTTGCGCGGTAGAATCGGAACGGCCCGAGGCCCGCCTTTTCTTGAGCGGCGTAGCCCGAAATCACGTCTTCAGGTTCCGCTTGCACCTTCCAGGAATAAGTAAAGATTTCAGAAGAAAGGCCTGCCAATTCGCCGAGCTTGATAAACGCACTGAGCGGCACGCGGCCACCGAGTGTAGAATAGACTGCACCCTTGTCGGCCAAGTAATCGCGGGCCTGCTTGAGCGCCAGATAATGCAAATCCAGCATTTGCTCATGCACGAATTCCGGAATCACTTCGACGCGCTTTTCCAGGTAATGGCCGCTGTTTCGTTTGTCTTCAATCTTGGTGTTATCGGTTAACGGAACATTGGGCAAGTTCTCATAAATCACGTCGTAACGGCGCTTGCCATTTTGAAGAGGCTGCAACAGGTCGCCTGCGCCGAATTCCAACTCAACCGAATCTGCATCTTTCAAATTCTTCTTGATATTTTCGGCCGCGGCGTTCACCACACTTTTCTGCAAATCGGTAAAGCCCACGCGTTTTGCGCCCAAGAGTTCAACGCCCGTCAGGACATCGATTCCAGAACCTGTACCAATCGAAGCGAATGCTTCCACATCGTGCCCCAGGTTTTCACGAATCAGTTTGAACGCGGGAGCCGCAATGTAAGCGACCCAATCACTAGTAATATCTTCGGTCTTTGGCAAATAGGCGTGATCCGTTACAGCCACGGAAAGGTAATCTTGAACATGTTTCGGTGCTTCTTCTAAAGCCAGATACTTTTTAACATCAACTAAAATACTCATTTATAGGTTGCCTCACTTTTTTTGAGTGCAAATATAGATGTGGACTATAACTGTGTCCAATACAAAATTTCTAGCACTTGCTATCAATTTTTTATATAAGTAAAAAGCCCGTTTTTCCTTGACAAGGTTTATGCATTTATGTAGATTTATGCATAGAAATTCAAACCACGTTTTTTCAGCGCTTGGGAATGCTCAAAAATGCGACGTTCTTTTCGGTGCTGTTAACAAAAGGAGCCTTATACAATGGCACATTATCTCTTTACTTCTGAATCGGTGTCCAAGGGACACCCCGACAAAGTTTGCGACCAGATCTCGGATGCAATTCTCGACGCCTGCCTCGCCCAAGACCCGAACAGCCGCGTGGCTTGCGAAACGCTCGCCAACACCGGTCTCGTTGTGATTTCCGGCGAAATTACCACCAAGGCCGTAATTGACTACCAGCAGATTGCACGCAAGACTATTAAGAGCATCGGTTATGTGAACCCGGAACTTGCTTTTGATTATAAGGGTTGCTCCGTACTCGTTGCAGTGGACAAGCAGTCGCCCGATATCGCTCAGGGTGTTGACGCCAAGGCCGCCGAAGGCAAGGAAGATGACAAGCAGGGCGCAGGAGATCAGGGCATGATGTTCGGTTACGCCGTGAACGAAACCAAGGAACTGATGCCGCTTCCGATTAGTCTTGCTCACAAGCTCATGGAAGAAATCCAGAACCTCCGCGAATCCGGCAAAATCAAGTGGCTCCGCCCCGATGCGAAATCGCAGGTGACCGTCGAATATGACGAAAATGACAAGCCCGTGCGCGTCGATACCGTGGTGGTCAGCACGCAGCACGACGAATTCGTGAACGGCAAGGAACTCAAGCATTCGACCATCGAAAAGGAAATCATCGAAAAACTCATCAAGAAGGTGATTCCCGCAAAGCTTTTGGACAAGAAGACTCGCTTCCTCATCAATCCGACGGGCAAGTTCGTGATTGGTGGCCCGCACGGTGACTGCGGCCTGACCGGTCGTAAGATTATCGTGGACACCTACGGCGGCATGGGTCGTCACGGTGGTGGTGCATTCAGCGGCAAGGACCCGAGTAAGGTCGACCGCAGCGCTGCTTACGCCGCACGCTATGTGGCAAAGAATATTGTCGCCGCAGGCCTTGCAGACCGTTGCGAAGTTCAGCTCGCTTACGCCATCGGTTATTCCAAGCCGGTGTCTGTGCTGGTGAATACGTTCAAGACTGGCAAGATTGATGACCGCAAGATTGAAGAAATCGTGAAGAAGACCTTCGACCTTTCTCCGGCCGGCATCGTGAAGATGCTCGATTTGAAGAAGCCCGGCTACCAGGCAACTGCCGCGCTTGGCCACTTCGGTCGCACCGGCGCCCGCTTCACCTGGGAAAAGACGGACAAGGCAGCCGCACTTAAGAAGTTGGCCAAGATCTAAGCGAACTCTCTCTAGTAAAAAAATTAAGGCTCGTCATTGACGAGCCTTTTTTGTATACAAAAAACACCCTCGGCAACTAATGCTGCCGAGGGGTTCCTGCGCGGAGAGTAGTGCACAGGAAATTTAGGAGTACAATTTATTACTTATTCCAGTCAACTTCATGGTAGATTTTTTCGGTGAATTCGTCGGCGTTCAGCTGCAGGTATCCGACTTTATGCAGCAAATCTGCGAAGTAATGCAAGTCGGCTTTCAGGTTGCGACCGCTCTTGATTTTCTGTTCAGGAGACTGGTATTCGTACGACTTGATGAGTGCAGTTGCGAATTCCTTGTCTTCGATAGCGGAGTGCTTGCCAGCCTGCATGAGTTCCACGGTTTCTTCCGGATGTTCGCTGATCCAGGTGTGAGCCTGTTCGAGAGCGCGGAGGAGAGCCTTGATTTTTTCCGGTTCCTTTTCCAGCAGGACGCCTGAAACATAATAGAAGCAGCAATAGCGACCTGCGAAAACGGGGTCCGTTGCCAAATCCATCAGCACATCGGCGCGGCCGTCAACTGCGGCAAGGCTTCCCAGCGGATCCCAAAGCGAAACCGCTTCGACCTGCCCACGTTCCAAAGCCTCGAGCGCCAAGTTGCCATCGGCATAGGGCAAGAATTGCACATCGTTTATAGCAGAAACGCCGTTTGCTTCAAGCCAAAGTGTTGCGGCCTGATGCGGAGTGGCGCCAATAGCGTTCACGGCGATCTTCTTGCCTTTCAAACCTTGAGCGTTACGAATCGGCGAGCCCTTCTTGACAAGCAGATGAATGCAACCGATATGGAATCCTTCGACCACCTTAATATTCACGCCGTTTTCGACGGACTGGAAAAAGGCGAAGTCGGAGTTCGTAATCGGATACGTTCCGTTGTTGAGCCCGATTTTACGGGTTTCCGCATTTGCCGACACGAATTTCACATCGACACCTTCTTTAGCAAAGAAACCTTTTTCTTTGGCGACAAAGAACGGCGCAATGCAAAGGGTGCCATCGGAAACGGGGATTTCGACCGTGCCGAATTTAAAAGCAGATTCTTCGTTTTTTTCGGTCTTTTCAGTTTTTTCTTCTTCGCAAGCGATGAGTGCAAAACCCAAAGAGAAAATAAAGAATGCAGAAAGCAGTATTTTGATTTTATTCATGTTATACACTCCTGTTATGGTTGAATTAGTACATCTTTTAATACGTATGTTTTTTCTTGTGTCATTTCAGCGAGAGTTCCTGAGATACCTTCACGGCCAAAGCCGCTCATTTTGTAACCACCAAAAGGTTGTTCAATATGTCGGTAGTTCCCTGAGCCGTTAATAACAACGGCGCCGCATTGAAGGCTTGCTGCAATGTGCATCGCTCGATCTACAGATTTAGTCATAACGCCCGCTTGAAGCCCGTACCTTGACGCATTGGCGATTTTGACAGCATCTTCATCTGTTTTGAACGTGATAATCGGAAACACTGGCCCAAAGACTTCCATATCTTTCGCAATGTCCATATCAAGCGTTACATCATCTAAAATGGTGGGTTCAAAATAGGTGATATTATAGGCGTGCCCGCCACAAATTAATTTTGCCCCCTGCTCAATGGTCTTTTGAATTTGCGATTCAACCTTTTGGGCGGCATTTCCATTTATCAAGCAACCGTATTCCGTTTCGTCATCCTGTGGACTTCCGTGTTTGATTTTGGACAGAGCCTCCAACAGTTTTTTTATAAAAAGGTCGTGGATAGATTCGTGAACAAGGAAACGCTTTGAAGAGCAACAAGTTTGTCCAGCGTTTTCAAGTCGCCCTTCAACGGCAGCGGCAATCGCTTTCGAAATATCGGCGTCGTCAAGCACGATGAATGGATCGTTTCCGCCCAATTCCAAAAAAACTCGTTTGAGTGTTTTGGCGCCGGTTTCTGCCAACGAAATTCCCACTTCTGTGCTACCAGTGAGGGAAATTGCGTTTACTTTGGGGTTTTCCGCAAGGATTTTTCCGACAACTTCGCCAGAGCCGGTTATAATTTGCAGTACGTTTCCCGGAATTCCCTGTTCTAAACAAAGGGCAACTAATTTTATTAATGTAAGAGGATTATCGCTTGCTGGCTTAACAATGACGGCGTTTCCTGTAGCAAGAGCGGCCGCCATTTTGTGAGCGACAAGTAAAACCGGGTAATTGAAGGGCGTAATGCAGGCTACAACTCCGAGAGGCTCATGACGGGTGAAGAGAATGTCTTTTTCGATTCCCTTTTGGGAATCCGTCAAGGTCTTTCCATAATGATGAGCGGCGGCTTCTGCATATCCTCGAATTGTTTGTGCACTAACGCGTATTTCTCCACGAGCTTCCTGAATGATTTTTCCCATTTCCCGTGAAAGGCTTTGTGCAAGATCTTCAAGATGTTCTTCAATGGCGTCTGCACAACGGCTCAATATACGGACGCGTTCATGAGTAGGCGTATTTGCCCAAATGCGCTTTCCTGCTTGCGCTGCATCAATCGCTTGGTAGACATCGCTTGCAGTTGCTTTGGGTACGATATCAATGAATTCCTGTGTCGCGGGATTCAAGATGCGAATAACGCCACGGTCAGAAGCGTCCGCTCGTTTTCCATCAATTATCATTTGCATAAAGTTTCCCGCCCTAAATTACTTGCTCTTTTTATTGCTTTCCCTTATCGCTTGTTCGAAATCGGCGATAATGTCGCGCGGATCTTCGATACCGACGGACACGCGAATCATGTCGTCAGGAATTCCTGCGGCAAGCCTATCCTTCGGCGAAAGCTGAGAATGTGTACTTGTTGCCGGGTGCAGCACGCTTGTGCGGGCATCGCCCACATGCACCACCAAGGCAGCAACTTTCAAAGCCTTCACGAACGAGCGAATGGCAGCCTTGCCTCCCTTGAGACCAAAGGTCAGCACGCCGCTTCCGCCCTGATAATCGAAATACTTGCGAATGCGCTTGTTATTCGGGCTAGATTTGAGCGCCGGATAGTTGACCCAGTTTACCGCCGGATGCTTGGAGAGGTATTCCGCCAAGGCCAAAGCGTTAGAACTGTGCTGCGGCATGCGCAAATGGAGTGTTTCAAGGCCCAGGTTCAAAAGGAATGCATTGAAGGGGCTCTGGGCTGCACCGAAATCGCGCAAAAACTGGGCGCGGGCTTTGACAATGTAGGCAGCGCGGCCAAATTTTTCAGTGTAAGAAGTATTCGCGTACTGCGCATCGGGATTGACAAGATCCGGGAACTTTCCATTATTCCAGTTATAATTGCCACCATCAATCACGACACCGCCCAAGGCAATGGCGTGGCCGTCAATGTACTTGGTCGCAGAGTGAATGACGACATTCGCCCCATGCTTCAAGGGCTTCACCAAGAACGGCGTTGCAAGCGTGTTATCCACAAGGAACGGCACGTCGAATTCCTTGGCAAGCTTCGAGAACTTTTCAAAATCCAGAACGCCAAGCGCCGGGTTACCAATGGTTTCGCCGAAGACCAATTTTGTATTCGGGCGGAACGCCTTGCGGAGTTCTGCAATAGGAGCTTCCGGGTCAATAAAAGTCGTTTCGACACCTAGTTTAGAAAGTCGAACATCAAGCAGCGTGTAGGTTCCGCCATACACCGCCTTAGAGGCTACGATATGATCGCCCGCCTTCACCAAATTCGAAATAGCGAGCAATACGGCCGACTGTCCCGAAGCCGTTGCGACAGCGCCCACGCCGCCTTCCAACTCGGTAATTTTTGCTTCAAAAGCCGCTACCGTCGGGTTGCCCGTACGCGTATACTTATTGCCCGACTGCTTGAGGGCGAAAAGACGTTCTACTTCGTCAACATCTTCGTACTTGTAAGTGGTTGACTGGAAAATCGGCAATACGCGAGGTTCGCCCACTTTCGGCTTCCAGCCCGCCTGCAGGCACTTGGTGCCGAAATTCCAATTTGCCGGATTCGTAACATCCGCTGAGATTTTACTTGACTTTTTCGATGTTTTAATTGACATGTGAATCACTCTCCTTATAAATTTCAATGCGAAAAATAGAAAGGAGCTTTTGATTATTCCAATACTTTGTTCTTATACAGAATTATCAAATTTTTTTATACCGATGTGACGAAATGTGTTGCTATAATTTTTGATGATATCTAGATATTAAAAAAGTCTATTAGACATTTGTTTTTGCGACTTCTACATTTGGCTCAATGACAAAAAAAGTGGCAGTCGGTTTATCGGGCGGTGTAGATTCCGCCCTTTCGGCGTACCTGTTGCAAAAGCAGGGGTACGATGTGGTGGGCCTCACCATGGCAACGTGGGACGGCTCGGTGAATATGCCCGCAGTAGAAGGTCGTGAAGGCTGCTACGGCCCGAGCGAAGACAAAAATATTGAAGAAGCGAAACTGGTGGCAGACCGCTTGGGAATCCCGCATTATGTGGTTCCTGTCGCCGGCGAATATAAAACCAAGGTGCTGGATTATTTCCGCGCCGAATACCGCGCTGGTCGTACGCCGAACCCGTGCGTGCGTTGCAATCAGTCTATCAAGTTTGGCGCATTGCGTTTGGCCGCCCGCAAAATGGGAATTGAGTTTGATTATTTTGCCACCGGACATTACGCTCGTCTCGATTTCAAAAACGAGAACGAACCTTTTCTGTATCGCGCCTTAGATACGGGCAAGGATCAGACCTATTTTCTGTCTAGGCTTTCGGCGGAGCAGCTTTCGACGGTGCTTTTCCCGCTGGGAAACATGCATAAGCAAGATGTCAAGGCGCTTGCCGCTGAAATAGGCTGGGATGATTTTGCCACCAAGCGCGAAAGCCAGGATTTTATAGAATGCGGCGATTACTCGGTACTGTTTGAAGAATCGGACCAGGTGCCGGGTGATTTTGTCGATGTGAATGGCAAGGTGCTGGGTAAACACAAGGGTATTGTGAATTACACGGTGGGCCAGCGCAAGGGCTTGAATATTGGTGGGCAAAAGGAACCGCTTTTCGTGGTGGCGATAGATGCCGCCAAGAATCAGGTGGTTCTTGGCCCCCGTAGCGCGCTTTCTTGCATTCAGGTTTCTGCCATCGATTTGAACTTGATGGTCTCTGAAAACTCGCCACTGCTCAAGGGCCCGCTGGATGCCCATATTCGCTTGGGCCACAAGGGATCTCCCGCAAAGATTCTGGACCTGGAACCGGGCCGCATTCGCGTGGAATTCGAGACGCCGCAATTCGCTGCCGCCCCCGGCCAAGTTCTTGTGCTTTATGCCGGCGAAGGCGTCGTCGCCTCGGCGATTATTGATAAATAAATTATCTGCAGTGTCGCATTAGGGCTGCAATATATGCTTTGGCGTAGCGCGATGGCGTTACGCCTTTTCGCATCACGTAACCGATGGTCATTTTGTCGTGGACGTCGAGTTGCCTTGCGATAATGTTGCGGCCGTTGAGCTTGTGGCTGATCACGCCGGAGCAAATGGTGTAGCCGTCAAGGCCGATAAGTAGGTTGAAAAGCGTGGCGCGGTCGCGGACCTTGATATTGCGCGGACAATCGAAATCAATAGCGGTTAGGGGTTCTTCGGCAAAGTAGAAGGAATTGAAATCGCCCTGTTCGTAGGTCAGGTATGGATACGGCTTCAAGTCTTCTAGCGTGATTTTTTCTTTCTTGGCGAGCGGGTTTTTAGACGACATAAACACGTGCAAGGGGGTCGCAAAGAGCTCTTCAAAGACCAAATTGTTCTTTTGTATGAGTTTTTTTATGACTTTTTCGTTCTTATCGCTCAAATAAAGTACCCCAATTTCGCTTTTTAACTTCGCAATATCGTCAATAATTTCATTTGTTTGGGTCTCTCGGAGCGTAAAATCGTAGCTCGGACCACCGAATTTTCGGATGACATCGACGAATGCGTTGACCGCAAAAGAGTAATGCTGACAGCTCACGGAGAAGATGGTGTTGCCACTTTTTCCACCTTTGTAGCGGTCTTCCATGAGAGTCGCTTGTTCCAAAACTTGCCTTGCATAAGAAAGGAATTCATCACCCTCGTTAGTGATCGTGACGCCTTTATTGGAGCGGTTAAAGATGGTGACGCCCATTTCTTCTTCGAGGTCATGAATGGCCGCCGTAAGGCTCGGTTGCGAGATGAATACGCGCTTGGATGCTTCGGTAATATTGCGCGTATCGGCGATGGCGATGGCGTACTTAAGTTGTTGTAAAGTCATAGGGCTTTCTTATAGCTAGTTATTTAAATGTTTTTGTTTGTACCATAGGAAAAAGCTATGGTGAATGCCTAAAAAATAGTATTTTACCGATGGTGAAAAAGGAGATATATTTGGCGGCGTAATCGAAAAACAAACAAAAAAGGTAGGTAAAACACTATGAGCAATAAAAAAACATCTGTAATCGGTTTCCCGCGCATTGGTAAGGCCCGCGAACTCAAGTTTGCAAGCGAAAAGTTCTTCAAGGGCGAAATCTCCGAAGCGGAGCTCCAGAACGTCGCCGCCGAGATCCGTCAGTACGGTTGGGCAAAGCAGAAGGCCGCCGGCATCGACTTTATTCCTTCGAATGATTTCTCGTTCTACGATAACGTTCTCGATACCGCATTCTTGTTCGGCATTGTTCCGGAACGTTACAAGAGCTTGAACCTGAGCACGCTCGAAAAGTATTTCGCAGCCGCTCACGGTTACCAGGGCGAAAAGGGCGACGTGAAGGCCCTCCCCATGAAGAAGTGGTTCAATACGAACTACCACTACATTGTTCCGGAAATCGATGACGCTTCTGAATTCAAGGTGAATGATTCCAAGCCGGTGCAGGAATTCAACGAAGCAAAGGCTGCCGGAATCAAGACCGTGCCGACTTTGATTGGCGCCTACACGTTCCTCCGCTTGGCCCGCTATAATGGCAAGAAGCAGGCGAAGGATTTCGCCGCCTCTGCAGTAGCCGCTTACGCAAAGGTCGCTGAACTGCTCGCCGCTGCCGGTGCCGAATGGATCAGCTTTGCCGAACCCGCCTTGGTATTCGACGTGACCGCCGAAGAAAAGCAGCTCTTCAAGTCTATTTATGTGGAGCTCATCAAAAAGGTGCGTGCCGCAGGCCTCAAGATTGCCTTGCAGACTTACTTTGGCGATATCCGCGATGTGTATCAGGATGTGGCTGCCCTCGGTTTCGATGCCCTCGGTCTTGATTTTGTCGAAGGCCTCAAGTCGCTGGAACTCATCAAGTCTGGTTTCCCGAAGAATACGCTCCTGCTTGCCGGTATCGTGAACGGCAAGAACATCTGGCGTGCCGATTACGCCCAGAAGAATGCCTTGCTCGCCGAAATCGTGAGTGCTGTCGGTGCAGAAAACGTAGTGGTTGGAACTTCTTGCTCGCTGTTGCATGTGCCGTATACGGTCGCTGCTGAACAGAAGCTTCCTGCTGAAACGCTCCGTCACTTCGCCTTCGCCGAAGAAAAACTCGTTGAACTTGCTGAACTTGCAAGCGGTGACGCCGCTGCCCTTGAAAAGAATAAGGCTCTCTTTGCCACTCCGCGTGTGCAGGCAAATGCCAAGGTGCAGGCTGAACTTGCCGCCCTCAGTGCCGCTGACTTTGAACGCAAGCCGAGCCGCCTCGAACGTCGCGAAGTGCAGAAGGCTGAATTCAAGCTGCCCGCATTCCCGACGACCACAATCGGCTCCTTCCCGCAGACTGCTGAAGTCCGCGCAAACCGCGCCGCATTCCGCAAGGGTGAAATCTCCAAGGAACAGTATGTGGAATTCAACAAGAAGAAGATTGCCGAATGCATCAAGCTGCAAGAAGAAATCGGCCTCGACGTAATTGTCCACGGTGAATTCGAACGCAATGACATGGTGGAATATTTCGGCACGAAGATTGACGGCTTTATCTTTACGCAGAACGCTTGGGTGCAGAGCTATGGCACTCGTTGCGTGAAACCGCCTGTAGTTTGGGGCGACGTGAGCCGCAGTGCTCCGATTACCGTTGAATGGTCTGTATACGCCCAAAGCTGCACCAAGAAGCCGGTGAAGGGCATGCTCACGGGCCCGGTGACGATTCTCAACTGGTCTTTCCCGCGCGAAGACGTTTCGCTGAAGGTGCAGGCACAGGAAATCGGCTTCGCTATCCGCGACGAAGTCCTTGACCTTGAAAAGAACGGCATTCGCATTATTCAGATTGATGAAGCCGCCCTCCGCGAAAAGTTGCCGCTGCGTAAGAGCGACTGGCACAAGGAATACCTTGACTGGGCCATTCCGGCATTCCGCCTGGTGCATGCCAAGGTCAAGCCCGAAACGCAGATTCACACGCACATGTGCTATAGCGAATTCAACGACATCGTGCGCGATATCGACAACATGGACGCCGACGTGATCACCTTCGAAGCAAGCCGTTCTGACCTCAAGTTACTTGACGCCCTGAACGAAGCCAAGTTTGAAACTCAGGTGGGCCCGGGTGTGTATGACATTCACTCTCCGCGCGTTCCCTCGGAACAGGAAATTGTGGACGCTCTCCACAAGATCATTGCGAAAGTTCCGCAGCAGAATGTGTGGGTGAACCCCGATTGCGGCCTCAAGACCCGCGGCGAAACCGAAACGACGGCAAGCCTCAAGAATCTTGTGGCTGCTGCCAAGAAACTCCGCGCTGAATAATCCTCTTTGGAATATTCCTTGAACGAGGCGTCTCACGTTTTTTGCGTGAGGCGTTTTTTATTGCACTTCCGCTGAAATTATTATACATTAAGGATATGGATATCGCATCGAGTACATACCGCCGGATTTTTGTATTGGGCTCCGGATTCAGTAAATCGTTTTGCCCGCAGATGCCTACGCTGCGCGACTTGAACGAACTGATTCCCTTTGGAATTTCGGACGAGTTCCCGCACCTGCGTGATTACTGCAGGCGGTTTCTGGAGCTTTGCAATAACCAGGCCGAATACTTGAATATTGAAACACTTTCGACTTCGATTCTGTCGGCGCAGATTTTTCCCGGTGTGCGTGAAAGCCTTTACCATTCCAGTTTGCGTTTTGAACTGTTGCGCTTTATTGCGGGCGCCATTCGCCACGACCATGCGGTAGATTCCCAGTCGGCGACTATTCTCCGCAAGTTTTTGGCGGACTGTGTGAATTGCCCGAGCGAGGGCGTTCGCGATACTCTGTTGCTCAGCTTCAATTACGACACGCTGATTGAAAATATCATTGCCGACGATCCTAAAATGGGCGCGACCGTGGCGGTGGATTACGGTGTGCGTATTGATCCTGCCGACCGCAGTGCGGTTCGTGCGCCGCGTACCCATTCGATTGATTTGATCAAGCTGCATGGCTCGCTGAACTGGTATCCGGTCAAGGGTGCCTCTGACCCGCTGGATTTGAAAAACGTGTGCCAGGTGGAACCTTGTGACCGCAGTTTCCCGATTTACCGCGAAGATACTCCGATTTATATTCCGATGGCCCATGCCAAGGAATCGTTCTTGCGCGGGAGCCTGTTTAATTTGTTGTGGAGTAAGGCCGATTATTACCTCAAGAACGCTCAGGAGATTTTCTTCTTGGGTTACGGTTTCCCGAAGTCCGACATGAACAATCTGGAATTCCTGTTGAGGCACCGTGACCGCTTTAAGAAGGTGGTGGTGTTCGAGCGCGAAGGTCACCCCGATTTGGAACGCCTGCGGGCCCTCCTGGGCGATACTCTGGTGCAGTCCATGGACGCCAAGGAATTCTTGACTAAGTTCTAGGAGCGCGTAATTCGCGTTGCCGAGGTCTTGCTATATTTTGCACCGAAGGGTGCAAAAATGAAACTTTTTGGATTGGCCATATTTATGCTTGCGGGCATTGCATGTGCCCAATTGGTGCAAAAGAAGACGCCGACGGCTGCCGATTCCATTGATCTTGGCAACAAGAAAGGCCCGATTGTCTATTCGGACCCTAAAGAAAACGAAAAGTCAGCTATAAAAGATGCGACTATCGAAATGGACAGTCGCAAGATTTCAAACGATTCTACCGTCGGGACTTTGATTGGTGTCGGAGCTGAATTCGTGGGCGATGTCGTGAAAGGCATGCTTTCGCCCAATTCTGCTGAAACCGACGCTGTCGAACTTGAAAGAACGAGACGATAGGCTCGGGTTATCCCAAATACTTTTCGCCGGATTCTACGCTCTGGTAGATGAGCGTGTTGATGGTCATGGGACCCACACCGCCCGGAACCGGAGTGTAGGCGGATGCCACGTCATCAAGGCCCTTTTCGATATCGCCGACGCCACCCGGATGGTAGCCGGCATCAACCACGACGGCACCCTGCTTGATCCATTCCTTCTTGATGAATTCCGGCTTGCCCACGGCACCGACCAAGATGTCGGCCTGCTTCACGAATTCGGGCAGGTTTTCGGTCTTGCTGTGGCAAATGGTCACGGTGCAGTCTGCATTCAAGAGCATGAGAGCCATGGGCTTGCCAAGGATGGCACTGCGGCCAACAACCACGGCGTGCTTACCCTTGAGGGGAATGTTGTAGGCTTTCAGGAGGCGCATAATGCCAGCCGGCGTTGCGCAACCGTAAGCAGGTTCGCCCATTGCCATGCGGCCAAAGCCGAGGCAAGTCACGCCATCAACGTCTTTGCGGGCGTCAATGGCTTCGAAAGCGGCGCGTTCGTCGATGTGGCGCGGAACCGGGTGCTGCAGCAGAATGCCGTGTACGTCGTTGTTTTCGTTGAGTTCCTGAATCTTGTCGAGGAGTTCCTGCGTGGTGGTGTTCTTCGGGAGCACCACGCGGATGCTTTCCATGCCCACGCGGGCGCAGGCGTTGCCCTTCATCTTCACGTAAGTGGCGCTTGCCGGATCGTCACCCACCAAAATCGTTGCGAGGATCGGGGTCTTGCCCGTCTTTTCCTTGAGCTTTGCCACGCGGGCGCTGAGTTCTTCTTCAGTGGTCTTGGCAAGGGCCTTGCCGTCGAGGATGAGTGCTGCCATAAGTGTCTCCGGGGCGCAAAGTGCGCAGTTTTTGCCAAAAATAAAAAAAACACCCTGCATTTTGCAGGGTGCTTAAAGTGTTCTGTTGGAAATTCTTAGAACAGGTCCTTGAGGGAAGGGACCAAGGAGCAAACCAAAACCCACGGATAAGAAAGCGAGCCCTTGAGCCAACCGGTCGTAGAAGCGCTCTGAACAGCCGGAGTGCTTGCGGAAGCGGTCATGGCTTCGAGAGAGCTGCGGACGCCTTCGATAGAGGTATCGAAGGAGGCCTTGTTCTCGTTGGCTGAGCTAATGAAATTTTTGAATCTGGAATTCATACAATTTCCTTATTTTTCTCACTCTTATGTGTAAATTTAGTAACAAAAACCTTATCGTGCAACCCCTTTGTAAACCCTCGTTTACGGCAGTTGTGTAAGCTAAGTTGTTGCCTATTTGGATAAAAGCCTTTAAATTTCTCTAAAAACGGCAATTTTAGTTTAAAATTTTTTCTGGGAAATCGGAATTTTGTACTTTTTAGGGCAAAATGAAGGCTTCAAAAAGTGTTCACCATGCGTTCCTAAAAGTGTTTTCTATCTTTGGATGTGGCGTAAATCACTATAAATTGCGATGTAAGTCGCTATAAATCAAGGCGTTATATGAAAAATTTTGAGTATTTTTCGGCTTCTTTGGCACTGTCTTTGGTGCTGGTAGCTTGTGGTGGCGGTGAAAAACCCGCTGTAGACCCCGCTCCCGTGGCTGCTACGGCTGTTGCGGACTCGTCGAAACCGGATTTGAACAACCCCGTTGACCGCTATAGCTATGCGCTGGGCATGGATTTGGGCAAGGCTGTGGCGAATGTCAATGTCGACTTGAACATTGCCGTGCTCATGGGCGCCATCAAGGACCAGGTGGATTCTAGCCGCACAGTACTGATGAGTGATTCTGCGTCGGAATCGGCCTTGCAGGACTTGCTTTTGCAGATGCAGAAGAAGAAGGAAGCTGACGACAAGGCTCAGGCCCAGAAGGCTTTGGATGAACAGGCCAAGTTCTTTGCCGAAAACGCCAAGGATTCTACGGTCAAGAAGACTCCGAAGGGTGTGCAGTACAAGGTGATCAAGGCCGGTACGGGCATTTCTCCCAAGATGGGCGACAAGGTGCAGGTGCACTATATTGGCGCTCTCCTGGACGGCACGGAATTCGACAATAGCGTCAAGCGCGGCGAACCGCTGGAATTCCCGGTGGATGCCGTGATTGAAGGCTGGCAGGACTTGCTGCAGGTTATGAAGGAAGGCGACAAGGTGAAGGCTTGGATTCCGAGCGCCCTTGCCTATGGCGAAGCTGGCGTGCCCCCGATGATTCCGGCCAATGCGATGCTGGTGTTCGAGGTGGAACTCTTGAAGGTTTTTGCCGAAGTGCCTGCCATCGACAGCGCTGCTGTGGCTCCTGCTGCCCCTGCGGCTGCCCCGAAGGCTGAAACAAAGCCGGCAGAACCCGCCAAGGCCGAAGCGAAACCGGCTGAAAAGAAGGCTGAGGCTAAGCCCGCTGAAAAAAAGGCTGAGGCTAAGCCCGCTGAAAAAAAGGCTGAGGTAAAGCCTGCTGAAAAGAAGCCGGAAGCGAAGCCTGCCGAAGCAGCAAAACCCGCTGCCAAGCCGGCCGAAGCCGCGAAACCCGCTCCTAAGAAGTAACGTACTGCTAAATAATTATACGTTTATTGCCCCGCGCAAGCGGGGCTTACTTTATTGCAACCACTTCCTACTGCCTACTGTCTACTTCCTACTATTTTTTTAAATTTGCGGTGACACTTTTAACTTCCACTAGTGTTACAATGGTATGAACAGGAAAAATCTCCTTGACCGCATGACTTTTTCGAAACTCTACGAGGCTTACGCCCCGATGGTTTACAGACGCTGTGTGTTTTTGCTCAAGGATGATGCCGAAGCCAAGGATATGGTGCAAAACGTGTTTTTGCGCGTATACGAACATATCGATTCCCTGGATTTGTCACAACCGTCAAGCTTGTTGTGGAATACGGCGACCAGGCTTTGCCTGAACCGCATTCGCGACAAGAAACGCCGCGGGCTAGATGTGGATTCGAGCGAACTTTTGCTCACCATCGCCTGCGCCGAAGAAGATGACGGCGTGGAAGCCAGGGGACTTTTGGCAAAGATTTTTTCTAAGGAGCAGGAATCGACCCGCACGATTGCGACGCTGCATTATGTAGACGGCATGACTCTGGAAGAAACTGCTGAAACCGTTGGACTTTCGGTGAGCGGCGTGCGCAAGCGTTTGCGTACCCTGCAAGCCAAGATTAAAAATCTGGAGGTTGAAAGATGACATCTGTCAATAAAATTTCCGATTTCAAGCTGGAACGCTATTTGCTCGGGGAATTGCCCGAAAAAGAAATGCGCGATCTCCAGGAACGTGAACTGAGCGACGAAATCTTTGCCGCCCGCGTGCGCGAAATGCGTTTGCAGGGTAAGCGCTTTGTGGCAGAAAATCCGTTTGAGGCTTTGGAAGCGAAAATGGATGCTGCAGACGAGGCTGCCCATGACGAGGGCAACGTGATTTCTGGGGTGTGGCTCAAGGTAGCCGCAGCCCTGGTGATTGCACTCGGCGTGTTCTCCATGGTGATCTTGAATCGCGACGTATCGACTTACGACAGCAATGCAACTTCGATGGAAGTCGCTATGGCCGATGCCGACAATGGTACGCGAATCAAGGGTATGCAGGCTTCTTTGGAAGTCTGGAAAAAGACGGGTGACAGTGCCGTTCAAATGGTGAACCTGGGCAATGCCTACGAAGGCGACGAAATCCAGCTGCGTTACCGTGTTCCGCAAAAATGTTTTGGTATGCTCATTAGCATGGACGGCAACGGAACCGTTACGATGCACATGGGCGAGGGCAACAATGCCATTGAACTGGAGCCCGGCAAAATGACGACGCTTCCGTTCGCCTACAAGCTGGATAACGCTCCGAAATTTGAAAAGTTCTTCTTGCTGACTTCGCAGAATTCTTTTGCAATCAATGTAGATGATTTTGACAAGAGCTTGAAGCAGGCGGGGGTAGAAATGGTTTCATTTACGCTCCGTAAGGTGGAAAAGTAAGGGGGAGAAAATGAAGAAGATTTTGGGTAGAATTTTATTCTGCGATTTTTTGTCGGGTTCGGCTATTTTCTGCCTGGTTTGCCTGGTGGCGATTTTGGCGGCGGCGAGCAACGCCCATGCCGCTACGAATTCTGGCGAGATCGCAATTAACCGTTACGTGTTTGCCGTGAGTGCAAACAACGGTGGTAAGGGCCGCCCGGTGCTGCGCTATGCCGAAAGCGATGCCCGCGCCTTTGCGAATGTGCTTTCGCAGATGGGCGGTGTGTCTAAGCAGAATGTTTACCGTGTGACTGAACCTAGCGTTGCCTCTTTGCAAAGCCAGCTGGATGCGCTCGATAAAAAGCTGCAGGCTTCGAAGTCTGCGAAGGGTGCCGATGCGAATTCCCGCGAAGAAGTGCTGGTGTATTACAGCGGCCACGCCGATGAAAAGGGACTGCGCCTCGGTGAAGAAATTTACAGCTGGAAGGAATTCCGCAAGCGTGTGGATGCCTTGCATGCCGATGTGAAAATTGCCGTGATTGACGCTTGCGGCTCGGGCGCCATTACGCGCGCGAAGGGCGGTGTCGCTGTCCCTGCGTTCATGGTCGACAAAAGCAGCGACATGAAAGGCTACGCCTTTATCACCAGCAGCACTCAAGATGAGTCGAGCCAGGAAAGTGATAAGCTGAAGGGTTCCTTCTTCACGCATTCGCTGGTGAGCGGCCTTCGCGGCGCGGGCGACGTGAGCGGGGATGGCAAGGTGACGCTTTCTGAAGCTTATCAGTTTGCCTTCAACGAAACGCTCCAGAAAACGGAAGCTACGATGGGTGGCGCCCAGCACCCCAGCCGCGACATGAATTTGGCGGGCACCGGGGATGTGGTGATGACGGATTTGCGCAGCACGAGCGCAGGCTTGGAATTGGACGAGAATGTAGACGGTCACTTGTTCATCCGCGACGAAAAGGGTGAACTTGTCGCCGAACTTTACAAGAAATCTGGTCGCGCCATGAGCCTCGGGTTCCCTGCCGGCAAGTACAGCGTACGCTTGGAACGTCCTGCCGAATATAAGGAAGCATCGATCACGCTTTATGACAACAACCGTGCGCGTCTCGGCAAAAAGCAGTTCACGGCGGTCGCTGTCGAAAAGACGGCTCTTCGTGGCGAAATCAAGAGCGAACGTTCTTGCGCTAATGGCGATACGGCAAAATGCTCCCTGGATTCGCTTGACCGCAACGGAGTTTCTCGCACGACGTTTGGTTTTTACGACCGCGACAAGGATCCGCGCAAGGGCGTGCAGCTGGGCCTTTTTGCGACCAAGACGAAAGACTACATGGTCGGTTCGCAGGTGAGCTTGTTTGTGAACAGCGCAAGTAAAGATATGCGAGGCATTCAAATAACAGGTATCTTGAATATCGCGAACGAAAATATTGACGGCGCGCAGATTTCGGGTGCCGTGAACTATGCCGAAAGCGTTGATGGTTTGCAGCTATCCTATATCAACTGGGCGTCTGAAAAATCCGAAGGTGCGCAGATCGGTTTTGTGAACGCCGCTCTCGATACCATGCGCTACTTGCAGCTGGGTTTTGTGAATGCTTCTGAATACAGCAAGACTCACGTTGGTTTTGTGAACACGAGTATGGGCTCCAAAGTACAGGTCGGCTTTGTCAATGTGGCTAAGGACAATGATGTTCAGGTGGGCTTTACGAATGTGGCGGTCAATTCCCGTGTAGGCGTGGGCTTTGTGAATGCCACGGCTTGGGAAGGCGGCACGCAGGTGGGTTACGTGAATGTGGCGCCCAAGTCCAAGGGCCGCCAGGTGGGTTTTGTGAACGTTTGCTTGGAATGCGAAAAGACTCCGGTGGGCTTTATCAGCGTGGTCGGTAACGGTGTATGGTCTGCTACCACCTCCTTGAACGAAATGGGAGCTCTGGATCTTTCACTCCACTTGGGTACGGCTTATTTCTACACCGCCTTTGAATGGGCTCGTCCCTTTGAAAAGGGTGAAGGATTCGAACACTTTGAAGATCACTACGAAAGCGGTTATGGTATCGGTACGCAGTTCGGCAAGTACGGCAACCACTTTGAGTTGGAATACATGTTCTTGAATGCCTTCGAAAATGTTGCTTTCAGCGGTGAAAACAATTACAATTACCACCACCGCCTGCGCTTGGGCTTTGTACATAAGCTGTTCCCAGGGTTAGGCCTTACGGTGGGTGGCTCGCTGAACTGGGCGACGATTGGCGATGCGGACGAGATTTGGCTCAAGCCCTGGAACAACTACCACGACGATTTTGGTAGCGAAAAGCATAAGGCTCGTTGGTGGCCCGGCTTCTACTCGGGCATTACCGTGGGTAGATTCTAAAAGAAAAATTTATTCCGCGCAAAGCCTGCCGAGTTCATCCTTCTTTTCAAGGATGGTGCCGAGCAGGCTTTTGTAATCCATATCGGTTTCGTTGCGGAGCAATTCAGTGATTTCTATAACCGGCGCGTAGATTGGAGAGAGAGAGGTTCCCGAGAACGCCCTTCAGCGCGTGGGCCGCCTCGAAGGCGTCCTTCAGGTTTTTCCCTTCAATGGCATCTTTCAGTTTGCCGAAATTGGCTTCATTGGGGATGGTCGCCACGAGTTTCAAATAAAGAGCCTCGTTCCCGAAGCAGCGTGCAAGCCCTTCGGCGGTATTTGCCCCAAAAGTGTTCAGTTTATCGACGGTTATCATGCGCCCCTCCGGTGTTCAAGTTCCTTTTCGATGAAGGGCGCAAAGTCCTTCGGCGGAACCGGTTTAGAGAAGTAGTAGCCCTGGATAATCTGGCAACCCATTTCCTTGAGTATTTTGAGTTGGGAGGCTGTTTCCACGCCTTCTGCCACGGCAGGAATCTTGAGGAATTTTGCAATGTCCGCTACTAGTTCCACGAGTTTCAGGTCGCGTTCGCTCTTTTCCATGTTGCGCACAAACGACATGTCAATTTTCAAAATGTCGATGGGGAGCGTCGTAATCATGTTCAACGAAGAATATCCGGCGCCGAAATCGTCCATCTCGATGCGGAATCCCTTCTTGCGCAGGTTCTCGATGACTTCGATAAGGCGCTCCATGTTTTCGCAGTAGGCGCTCTCGGTCACTTCAAGCATGTATTCTTCCGGGGAAAGGCCGTTTTCTTCGAGGAGCCGCAGGAGCTTCGCTTCCAGTTCCGGATCCAGGATGTCAATGCGGGACACGTTCACGGAAACGGGTACCGTTACGCCGAATTCATCTTTCCATTTGCGAATTTGCTTTGCCACTTCGTTCCAGACAAAGTTGTCCACCTTCTGGATGAGCCCGTTCCCTTCGAACAGCGGAATAAAGTCGCCCGGACTGATGAATCCCAGCGTCGGATGTATCCAGCGGATAAGGGCTTCTGCACTGGTGAGCCGCGGGGTGTCGCCTTCGATGTTAAACTTGGGCTGGTAATAGACAACCAGGTTCTTGTTGTCTATGGCGCTTTGCAAGTCGCGGATGAGTGTTTCCTCGAACATGTAGCGGGAATGCATCTCATTGTTGTAGCGGGTGAACGATTGGCTTAGATCGCCACGGTTCTTGTCGCAGGCGGCTTTCGCGCGGTCGAACCAGGCCTCGATTTCTACGTTGCGGTCCACGTTTTCCCATAGGCCGCAGCGTACGCGGATGTGGTTTACCTCGAAGAATTCTGTAATGATTCCCTGGACAATGTCTCGGATGTTGTCGTAGTTTTCCTGGTGGGTCGCGAAGATGTAGAATGTATCCGCATCCGCACGGCAGGCGATGGCGTTCATGGAGGCGAGCTCCTTCTCGAGGGCTTCGCCGATTTCGGCAAGCAGGTGGTCGCCGAAATCTCTTCCGCAAAATTCGTTCACCAAATGGAATTGCTCAATGTCGAAGACGATTGCGTCGCGGGGAATGTCCCTGCTCCACAGCTCGATCTGGCGGATGTATTCAAAGAAGTAGTCCTTGGTGTAAAGGCCGGAAATATGATCGCGTTCCGTCTGGCGGATAATATCCCTGTCTTCGCAGAGCTCAATAATTCTTTCGCAGCGGGCGAGAACCACCTCGGGCATGTCGAAGGGTTTGGCGATAAAGTCGGCGGCGCCCAGTTTGAGGCTGCGGACTTCGGATTCCTTTTCGGAGGTCATCACGATGACCGGAATGCGCTTGAGTGTTTCGGTGGTTTCTCTTTTTTTCAGGAATTCAAACCCGTCCATCACGGGCATGAGTAGGTCCAATAGGATAAGCGAAAACCGCTTGTCTTGTCTGGAGAGTGCTGCGAGAGCATCCTTGGCGTTGTCGGCATATTCGACGTCGTAGTTCACGGAAAGGATATTACCCAGGATTTCGCGGTTTACCACCTCGTCGTCTACGATAAGGACGTGTCTTTTGATGGTAGTGATCTGGCGTAGTTTTTTCATTTGAAAAAATTCCTTGTATCCGTAGATAAATATATGTAAAAAGAAACAAAAAAATAACAACGTGCGCGACAAAGCGTTTTTTTTAGATATCTTTAAAACAGAATTACCAGAATACGAGGTCCCCATGTTCGGTCGACACCTTCCCCTGAGCGAGCAGGCATTGCAAGTTATCGAGCAAATCGGCGAAGACATGCCGGGTGGCTTTTTTATTTACAAGGCGACAGGTAACGAGGAACTGCTTTACGCGAACAAGGCCGTGTTCAAGATTTTCGGCTGCGAAACGCTCGAGGAATTCAAGGAACTCACGGGTTACACTTTCAAGGGGATGCTCTACCCGGACGACTATGAGAAGGTTTCCGCGACCATTGCGGACCAGATCGAAAAAAGCCAAGGTAACCTAGACTACGTGGAATACCGCATTGTCCGTAAGGATGGCAAGATCCGCTGGCTCGATGACTACGGCCATTACGTGAATTCCGATGTGTATGGCGGGCTATTCTATGTGTTTATTTCGGACATTACCGAAAAGCGTGTGCAGATGGAGGCGGACAAGGCCGTATACACTGCGGTGATTGATGCGTTGAGCCGTGCCTACAATGCCGTGTGGCTTATCAATGACATTGCGACCGGGAGCTTTTCGCTATTCCGTGCCGACACTTCCGAAGGCAGTATCCACGCAAGGCCCACCAAGGAGGCCTTGGAACTGCTCACCTACGAAGACGCCAAGGCGAACTACATCAAAAACTTTGTCGCCCCGTCGGACAGGGATCGCTTGAGAAAGGAACTGACGCTTGAAAACATTATTGCGAACACCACGAGCAAGAAGGTTTTCGGCGTAGTATTCAAGCGCGTCGTGGGTGACAAGGAATGCTATTACCGCATCGAGTTTGCACAGGTGCAGCTCCCCAACGGCAAGACCGGCATTGTGGCGGGTTTCAAGGACGTAGACGAGGATGTGCGCAAGGAACAGGAAATACAGCAGGTGCTGCGCGACGCCATCGATTCGGCAAATGCCTCCAGCAAGGCGAAGAGCGACTTCCTCTCTAGTATGAGCCACGATATCCGCACGCCCATGAACGGGATTATCGGCATGACGGCAATCGCGACGGCCCATCTGGATGACCGGGAGCGTGTGGAGGACTGCCTCAAGAAAATTTCGGAAGCCTCGAGCCACTTGCTTTCGCTCATCAACGAGGTGCTTGACATGAACAAGATCGAGTCGGGCAAAGTGGAACTGAACGAGGAAAACTTCAACCTCTCGGAGCTTGTGAACACGCTGCTTGCCATGACCAAGGCTCAGCTCGAAAGCCACCGCCACAAATTGAAGGTGAACATTGCGGATGTAATCCACGAACATGTCATTGGCGATAGCCACCGCATTCAGCAGGTGTTCGTGAACTTGATGAGCAATGCTATCAAGTATACTCCCGATGGCGGGACCATCTCCTTGACGGTAGCGGAACGGCCTACCAACGCCCATGGTATAGCCTGCTATGAATTTGTCTTTGAAGACAACGGCATTGGCATGACGGAGGATTTCCAGAAGCACCTGTTTGAGCCGTTCACGCGCGCAAACGACAAGAAGACTGCCGCCATACAGGGAACGGGGCTCGGTATGACAATCTCGCAGAGCCTGGTGCGCATGATGGGTGGCGACATCCAAGTGAAAAGCAAGCCCGGGGAAGGGTCGCGCTTTACTGTTACCGTCTACTTGAAATTTGTGGACGTGCAGAACGCGGAATCCCACAAGGAAGACCCGCTCAAGAATCTGGAAGACTTGAAGTTCGAGGGCAAGCGCATCTTGCTGGTGGAAGACCATCCGGTGAATGCGGAAATCGCGAAGAACGTGTTGCAAATGACGGGGCTCGAAGTGGAATGGGTCGTGGACGGCGAAGCGGCTGTAGAACGGATGGCAAACAGCAAGGAAGGCGAATTCGACCTGGTGTTCATGGATATCCAGATGCCGAACATGGACGGCTACCAGGCGACGGCGGCCATCAGGGCCATGACGACCTACGCAAGGAGAATTCCCATCGTGGCGATGACCGCGAACGCCTTTGCCGACGATATCCGCAGGGCGAAGGAGGTTGGCATGAACGGTCATATTTCCAAGCCGCTGGACTTTAATGAATTGGCTAGAATCTTGCAGAAGTGGATAAGGGTGTAGATTTATGTTGTTTGAAAAAGGTCAAAAATCTTGTGTCTTGTGCGCATGGGCGCTCTCCTTCGGGTGTGCGCTAGGCTGGGGCGCCTTCGTAATGCCCGCCACCACGCTCCTACCGATTGCAGGCCCCCTAGGGACGGTTATCGCCCTCGTGCTTGGCGCCGCGCTGATGGGCGTTATTGCCTACAATTTTCATATCATGATGAACCGTATTCCCGGCACGGGAAGCGTGTTCTCCTTTACCAAGCAGCTTTTCGGTTACGACCATTCCTTCCTTTGCACCTGGGCCACGGCGCTTGCGTACTTGGCGGTACTGTGGGCCAACATGTCGGCCTTCGTGCTGTTTATCCGTTTCTTGTTCGGCCCCGTACTGCAAAGGGGATTCTGTTACAGCATCATGGGTTGCGAGGTTTGGGCAGGGGAACTGTTTACCACGCTTGCGATTATACTCCTGTTCGGATTTATCAGTTGCATGAATACGAATGTGCTGCGCTGGGTGAACACGGTGCTTGCGCTCCTGTTCTTTGGCGGTGTAGTGGGCCTGTTTGCAATTGTCGCCAGCAAGGGCGGAATAGACTTTTCGCACATGAGTCCGGCGTTTGCGACGGCGGGTACCGCGAAGGGGCATGCTCCCTTGATGCAGATTGTGAATGTGCTGGTGCTTGCCCCCTGGGCGTTTGTAGGCTTTGGCGTGGTGAGCTTTGCCTCTTCGACTTACCGGTTCAAGCCGAAATACAGTTTTGCGATTATGATGGCCGCCCTTGTTGCCGGTGCCATCGTCTATTCCCTCACCGCGCTGCTTTCGGTCTCGGTGACCCCCGCGAATTTTGGCGACTGGGAAGCTTATTTTACCAACCTGAAGAACCTCAAGGGCATTGAATCTGTCCCGGTATTCCACGCCGTTTTCAAGACCCTCGGTAACGGCGGCATTGTGCTGCTCGCCATCACCGTCATGGCGGCCATTTCTACGAGCCTTCTTGGGCTTTACCGTTCGCTCGGGCGCATGTTCATGAGCCTTGCCAACGATTCCGTGATGCCGGCCTGGTTCGGACATACCAACCGCCACGGCGCCACTAACCACAGCATTATCTACGTGATGCTCCTTTCCTGCATTATTCCGTTCTTCGGGAGAACCGCTATCGGTTGGATTGTAGACATCACCTCTATCAGTGCCTCCATCATCTACCTATATGTGTCTGCGGGTATTGTCAAGATGGCGCGCGGCGAAACCGGCAAGCGCAAGACGGTAATGAACTTTACCGGAACGCTGGGTATCGTCATCTCTACGTTCTTTTTCTTCTTCCCGCTTACGCCGACGCTCTGGAACATGAATACCATTGCCACGGAATCCTTCATGATTCTGATGGCGTGGAGCATTGTCGGGTTCATTGTCTACAGGGCAGTATTCATGCATGACCAGGAGAATCGATTTGGCAAGTCGGCCATTATGTGGGTGACTATGCTGTTCATATTGCTGTTCTCGGCCGTCATGTGGGAACGTCAAGTCACCAACGACGAAACCGAAGATGTCATTGCGCACATTACCGAGTTCCATACGGGATTGCACCAGAAGATGCATGTCCCCATGACCGAAGGCCAGATGATTCAGGAAAAGGACTTCATGGAAGAGCAGATGAACCTTGTCCGCGATTCCCAGCTGAAGAACAACCTGGTAGAAACTCTCTTCATCGTCCTGTGCATTTTCATCGTGGTGAACATTTACCGCACGCAGCAGCAACGCGAACAGAAATTGGACCACGAAAAGCATATTGCCGAGGAATCCAACAAGGCAAAGACCATATTCCTTTCGAACATGAGCCATGACCTGCGCACGCCCATGAATGCCATTATCGGCTACACCAACCTGGCGCGTAAACCGGAGGCAAGCCCCGAACAAATCCAGAAATACTTGGCCAAG
The DNA here is from genome assembly GCF_900142545.1 of Fibrobacter sp. UWT2. NCBI lineage: Bacteria > Pseudomonadati > Fibrobacterota > Fibrobacteria > Fibrobacterales > Fibrobacteraceae > Fibrobacter > Fibrobacter sp. UWT2. The sequence continues at coordinate 46,817 of NZ_FRBF01000003.1, forward strand.
ATTGATTCCTCTAACATGTACTTGATGGCCCTCATCAACGACATGCTCGAAATGAGCCGCATCGAAATCGGGAAGATGGAACTGGAAGAGCGACCCACCGACCTGCGGAAAATGATGGACGAAATCCGTGACATGTTCGAGGCGCAGATGGTGGGCAAGAACATCGCCTTTGCCGTGAAATACGACGGCCTCAGGAACCCAGTGGTGCTCTGCGACAGGAACCGCATGAACCGCGTGATTCTGAACCTGGTCAGCAATTCCTTCAAGTTTACTTCGGAAGGCGGGCACGTGTCAGTGAGCCTCGTCGAAAAGGAATGTGTTGAAGAGGGCAAGGCTGCATTCGAAATCCGCGTGAAGGATGACGGCGTCGGCATTTCGCCCGAGTTTGCAGACCGCGTGTTCGATGCCTTCGAGCGTGAGCGTGTTTCGACCATCAGCGGCGTGCAGGGAACGGGCCTCGGGCTTGCGATTGCAAAGAACGTGGTGTCGTTGATGGGCGGGACAATCAAGTTTGAATCGACAGTCGGCAAGGGGACGGAATTCTTCGTGAATGTGGTGCTGAAGACGGCCGCAGGCACGGATGTTCCCGAAAGCGACGGGCGCAATATTTCTTTTGCGGCCAAGGCGGATTTCACGAACATGCGCCTATTGCTGGTGGAAGACATGGAAGTGAATCGCGAACTGGCCAAAATCATTCTCGAAAGTCTCGGGTTCAAGGTCGAGATGGCGGTAAACGGCAAGCAGGCGGTCGAAATGGTGGAGAAGAACCCTGCCGGCTACTACAACGGGATTGTCATGGATATCCAGATGCCTGTGATGGACGGTTGCGAAGCGAGTCGCCAGATTCGTGCCATGCCCGACAAGAAAAAGGCCGGCGTTCCCATTATCGCCATGACCGCGAACGCCTTTGGCGATGACCTCAAAAAGTCGAAAGATGCCGGCATGAACGCTCACCTGGCAAAGCCCATCGATGTCGGCATGCTCACGGAAACACTTGTGCAGTGGGTACGGTAGCAGAACACGGGAAGAAATTATGACTTATTCAATTATTGGCATCCTGGCGACAATCCTTTTGCTTATTGGCAACCGCGACGTGTTGCGGAAGCAGCGCGAGTCGGAGTATTCGCGTACCCGCCTGTATTACCGCCGATTCTTGCTTGGCGTGCTTGTGTACTACATCACCGACATGCTGTGGGGCTTGCTGGACGAACAGCGCCTGACTAGCCTCCAGTTTATCGATACTACCGTCTATTTCGTGGCCATGATAGCGACGGTCGTGCTGTGGGCGCGCTACGTGGTGTCTTATCTCAACCGCAAGAATTTTTTCGAAAAGTGGCTCTTGCGCACGGGACAAGCCATCTTCGGTGTATTCCTTATCTTTATCGTCATCAATTTCTTCTATCCGGTGTTTTTCTGGTTCGATGACCAAGGCGTTTACCACACCGCATTCATGCGGCATGCGGCACTTTTGGTACAAATTGCGATGTTCCTTTCTACATCAATCTATACTTTTTACATGACCGCGAAGACGCAGGGCGATATCCGCCAGCGGCACTTGACTATCGGGCTCTTTGGCCTTGCCATGGTGGTGATGATAGCCTTCCAGGTGTTCTTCCCCCTGTGGCCCTTCTATGCGATGGGCTGCATGATCGGCATAACCCTCTTGCATAGTTTTGTGCTCGAGGATGAAACAGAGGAATACCGCCGCGAACTGGAGCGGAGCCGCGAGGCGCTCAAGGAAGCACTAGCTGCCGCCGAAAAGGCAAGCAAGGCGAAGACGGTGTTTCTTTCCAACATGAGCCACGAAATCCGCACGCCCATGAATGCCATCATCGGACTAAATAGTATCGCCTTGGGCGATGCGGGTATCTCAGAGGCCACGAGGGAGCACTTGCAGAAAATCGGGACGTCGGCGCATCACCTGCTGGGCGTTATCAACGACATCCTGGATATCAGCCGCATCGAATCGGGCAGCATGTCGCTCAAGAATGCGGAATTCTCGTTCGTGCAAGAACTCGAGCAGGTGAACGCTATCGTGACGGCGCAGTGCCACGACAAGAAAATCCGTTACAGTTGCGATGTGAAGGGCGGGGTGTCCAACTGCTATATCGGCGACGAGATGAAACTCAGACAGGTGCTGATAAACATTCTCGGGAATGCCGTCAAGTTCACTCCCGAAGGCGGCTCCGTTTCGCTTGTGGTGGAAGCGCTCGCGGTCGACGGGGAAAAATGCCCCCTGCGCTTTACCGTAGAAGATTCGGGAATCGGTATCGGCAAGGATTTTATGCCGCGCATGTTCGAAGCTTTTGCGCTGGAAGACGAATCCTACACCAGCAAGCACGGCAGTACGGGCCTAGGGCTTTCTATTACCAAGAGCATCGTGGAACTGATGGATGGGCGCATCGATGTGGAAAGCGAGAAGGGCGTCGGTTCCAAGTTCACCGTTACCGTCACGCTGCAGAAGTCTCCGCACAATGGAGGTGGACTTTGCTCGTCGGGCGGACAGCGCGAAAAACCGCGCGCGACACTTTCCGGAAGAAAGGTGCTGCTCGCCGAAGATCTCCCTGTAAATGCGGAAATTATGGCGATGGTGCTTTCGATGCGCGAGATGAAGGCGGAACGCGCGGAAAACGGGCGCATTGCCGTAGAGATGTTCAAGTCGCATGAACCGGGCTACTATTCCGCAATCCTTATGGACGTGCGCATGCCCGAAATGGACGGTCTCGAGGCGACCCGCGTCATCCGTTCCATGGACCGCGAAGACGCGAAGCGCATTCCCATTATCGCGCTCACCGCGAACGCCTTCGATGAAGACGTGCAGAACAGCCTGCAGGCGGGCCTGAACGCCCATCTGAGCAAACCCGTGGAACCCGACGTACTCTTCGAGACGCTCGAGGAATTGCTGTAATCCATATTTTTTTTTGGTGAAGGTAACACATTTCGTTCCCTCGGGTGTTACAATGGCAAATAGGGCCTCCTATTTGCTATTTTTGTGAGAACGCGAGTTATTTTGAAACGTTATATTGAAATTTTCGTTTTGTTGCTGGCTATGTTGAGTGTAGCCGCCGTGGCACAAGAACCTGTGCCCGATTCGCTTGCACCCCAGGGAATCACTTTTAACGGAATCGTGCAAGATTCCTCCTTTGCCGCAGGCGAAAAGCTCAATGTCGAAATCCTGGAATCGGGCGAAGCGTTGCAGACGACTGTTGGCACGCCCTTTAGCATCGTGCTCCCCGAAGACACCCTCTGGAACGTGTGCGTCACCAATTCCGACACCGCGGGCGCCGAAAAAGAAAAATGCTACGAACTCAAGTACATTGGCGCAGAACGCAGTTTCTCGCAAGCGCTTGGCGAAGCTTTTGTTCAAGACGAGAGACGAGAGACGAAAGACGAGAGAGATTCTACAGAGGAAGGGGAAAGTCTTCCCCTCGCTGCTGCCGCTGACACGGCATCCACTACCCCTTCTAGCGTGGTTGACACCCCGCAACGCCCTGACACGGTGGCGCAAGATTCCGCAAAGCAAGACGTTGATGTCGATGCGCTCCTTGCCGGTGGCGATAACGCCAAGGTAACCGAACTTAAGAAAGTCGTGGTGCAACTCCGCCGCCGCCCCAAGCGTAAGCCCGGTGAATCGGTGGTGTCGGCAAAGTCTATCAAGCGTATGCCGAGCCTCGCCGAAGCCGATGTGATCAAGAGCATCCAGGCGCTTCCGGGCGTTGTCGCCAGCTCCGATTTCAGCTCCAAGATTTATGTGCGCGGTGGCGCCGCCGACCAGAACCTGTTCCTGTTCGACAACGCCGTCGTTTATTCGCCGGTGCATTTCTTCGGACTTTTCAGTACGTTCCTTGTCGAAGGTATCGACGATGTGCAATTCTACAAGAGCGGATTCCCCGCACAGTACGGCAACCGCTTAAGTTCCGTGCTTAAGATGGATGGCCGCGCCGGTGGCCAGGATACCGTAGACGAATGGTTCAGCAAGTCAAGTATCAAAATCAGTACGTTTGCCGCGCAACTCCACACCGAAGGCCATAAGGGTCCCGCTCGCTGGGTGCTCGCGGGTCGTACGACTTACATCGGCTACATGCTCGATTTGATGAATGCTTTGGACATCATCGATCTTGCGCTGGACTATGAATTTACAGACCTGCAGGGTACCTTCATGTACAACTTTAGCGACGATACCCGCATGAAGCTGAGCTTCTACGTCGGTAAAGACCGCCTGAGCTTTGACCCGCTCTATATGGACTGGGGCAACATCGCCATTCCGCTCGGCATTTACCACCGCATCAATGGCGATTGGGACTACAACGCGACTCTCGCCTTCAGTGAATTCTATCAGACCATGAGTATCAGCGACCTCATGTCGATTGAAATGTTCCTGTACACCTTTGCGGGCAAGCAGTGGGTCAACTATCGCGGCGTTCCGAATCATACGTTTACGCTGGGCTACGAACTGGAATACGACTACGAACGTTACCGCGAACAGATGTCTACCATCAGTGTGGTCGACATTCAGAAACCGTTCCATCATGTGGCTTACCTGCAAGACGCCTGGAAGTTTGCACCTGATTACTTGCTGCAATACGGCCTCCGCTTTAACTACCAGACGGCAGCGGAACACTTTGGCGTAGAACCGCGCACCTCCTTGACCGTGAATATCGACGACGACAAGACGGTGGAATTCTACGGCGGCTATTACCTGCAGTACCTGAATTCGATCGTCTATACCGACCAGGAAACGCTGAACGAATTCTATTACCCGGCCACGACAACTACCAAGGGCAAGCATATCAAGCCGGCTTCTTCTTGGCTGTTCGCAGCGGAATATAGCCAGCGCGGTATCTTTGACGATTACGATGCGACTGTGGGTGTTTACTACAAGACGCAAAGCAACTTGAACACGTTCGTGGCCGTGCTCGACAGTAACGACGAAACCACTTCGGATGACTTTGTGGTGGCTGACGGATTCGGTACGGCGGAAGGCTATTCCTTCGGTTACGAACTGTCGCTGCGCAAAGATAAAGGCTGGTGGTTTGGCGGCATTAACTGGAGCCAGAGCATTAGTGTCATGAAGACGGATGACGGCACCAAGCCTTATTTCCCGAGCTGGCATCAGCCTTACGCCCTCAAGATGGACTTGGGCATTAACTGGCGCGGTAAAGAAGACGCCTTGTCGGTTCACCCGACGCAAAAGGACATGTACGTGCGTTCTTCTGTTATCATGAAGTATTCCGCGGGTATGCCCATCAGCGAATACAAAGGCTACTATGTGTCGCAGGATTTGGGCCACCAGCAGTATACCGATGAAACAATCGTGTTGCCGGGTAGCCGCAATGCCGCCCGTCAATCAGATTACTTCCGCGTTGACGTAAAGGCCATCGACATTGGCCGCGAAAACAAGTGGAGCTTCAGTTGGACGATCATCAACTTGACTGACCATAAGAACATGTTCTATACTTTCTACGATACGAGCAAGAACCCGCCAGAAAAGACCGAAATTACTCAGTTCCCCTTTTTACCGATTATGCTGAATTATGAGTACTATTTCTAGACAAAATAATAATGGTGTCATCCTGAGCGTAGTGCGGGGACTTTTTCTTCTCGTAGCTTTATTCCTCGCGGCTTGTAGCGATTTTCACGGCCCGTGGGATTACTACCCCGAAAAGCGTGACGTGTACACGGGTATCTACACCTACGGCTACGTTATCAGTGGCGAATCGCCTTATGTCTGCTTTTCGAAGGTTTACGAACTCGACGAAACGGCTGCAGAAAGCTTTGCCTTTTACGATAGCGCCTACGTGACGGTGTCGGGTTCTTTTGCTGACGGCAAAGAGGATGTCGATACGACTCTTGTCTTGCGCCCTTATCGGCCTTATAGCGGCAAGCCGAATTGCTTTAGCGGCTATGGTTATCTTGGTAAAGTGGGCGAGACTTACAAGCTGGAAGCCTACTTTGAATGGGACAGCTCGGGCCACAAGGCAAAATCCCGTTACACGGCAGAGGCGACCATTCCGAACCCGGTAAGCGTCAAGGGGCTGAATGCTCCCCAGCAAGATGGCAGCTACAAGTGGATTCCCTACAATGAATCGATGCCCAGGTTCGAGATAGACTTCTTGGAATTCCCCATGGACATGGAATTCGTGAAGTGCGCCATGGATTACGACAGGACCGTCAAGGGTGTCATATCGGTCATGAACTATGACATGACGAATGCCGAGTCGCAGAATACCACGATTAATCATATGTTCAAGGGCTTTACTAGCGAAGACGACGAAGGCTATCGTGGAATTTCGCTTCATGATCCGTTGGAACAGTCCCAGAATCTTGGCTTCACATCGAACCGCAGGGTGGCCGATTATTATGCACTGGATACGCTTTACCTGATGAATATGATGTTGCCGCTTGGTGATGTTTCGGTAGATTTCTATTCGACCGATGCAGCCTACATTGACTATATCGACAAGGTAAAGGAATCGGTGAACGACTCGCGTATTGTGCCCGAATCCAACATTGAAAATGGAATGGGCGTATTTAGTGGAATGGCGAAGTCAAGGGTGCTGTTGCATGTCAATGGCGAGGGCGTGAATATGAAGCACATTGCTCACCACAACTGCTACAATACCGAGGGCGATCTTTCGGACAGCTGGGATTCCAAGGGCTGCAGGCTTTATCAAGATGTCTTCTGCGCGGGAATCTATGCCGAACAATACTGGTACGAAGATTTGGCAGAACTCAATAGCTGGGCGTATGAACGTTACCGCGATACCGTGTCTAGCAGGCATCTTGAATCTTGCTTTGCCTCTAACGTGAAGGCAGCCATGATGCTCGATACTACTAAGTGGTCGCTGTTCTTGCCCGACACGATTAGCGAGGGTGCGAAATTTATGGCTTACGCCGATGGCCTCAAACGCTATTGCGTGGCAAGCAACTTCGAGAACAACAAGATTGCCGATTGTTACGGCTTGTACCAGTCGTGCATTGTGAGCCCGGAAGCCAACTACTGCAAGGATTATCTGTGGACCTGGTGCGCTGACCGCGACTGGCCCAACGAGGAACAGTGCTGGAGCGCCTTGGTGAGCCGCTACTACCTAACCGAACAGAAGTCGAGCATTATCAAGCGCGAAGTTCAGAGAATCTGCGACTATTACCACCCCGTTACTTGCGACAACTGGTGCGAAAAGCAGAAAGATGGTCACATGAAATGCCAGTAACATTATGGCGATAATTTTATAAGACAAGCGCCCCGGCTTAACCGCCGGGGCGCTTTCTGTATGCAAGTTTTTGAATGCTGAAGAGTTACTTATTCTTTAACGCAAGGATTCGCTTGACGCTTTCGTCAATGCGGGATTCTTTTATGTCGCCGTTTTCGACGGCCTTGACGACGGCATCGAATACCTGCGTGAATTCGCGTGAGCAAAGTACCACGTCAACACCTGCCTGAATTGACTTGATTGCGGCTTCAGCGTTGCCGAATTGCGTGGTGATGGCGCCCATGTCCATGGCGTCGGTCACGATGACTCCATTGAAGCCGAGTTCGCCGCGGAGCTTGTCTTGCAGAATGACCGGTGAAAGCGTTGCGGGCAGTTCGTTGCCGGTGACTTTCGGGGCCGCGATGTGAGCGGTCATGATCATCTGGGCGCCTGCCTTGATGCCTGCCTTGAACGGAATCATTTCGCACTTGAGCATTTCATCCCAGGTTTTGTTGGTTTCGGCGTAGCCGGAATGCGTGTCGGTTTTTACGTCGCCGTGGCCGGGGAAGTGCTTGAGCGTGCCGATAATGCCTGCGGAATCGAGACCGTTCAGGTAGCTTACCACGAAATCGGCGGCGGTCTCGGGATCATCCGAGAAGGCGCGCGGGCCGATGACGATGTTTTCCGGGTTCGTGTTCACGTCGGCGACCGGGGCGTAGTCGATGTCGAAGCCGTATTCCTTGATGTAGCTTCCGATGGTGAATGCCGCCTTGTAGGCTTCGTTCGGGTCGCCGCTTTCGGCGATGGCGGCCATGCTTTCGTACTTGGGAACGTCAAAGTTTTCGTTGTTTGCGATGCGGGCGACGCGGCCGCCTTCTTCGTCAATGGCGAGGAACGGAGAACCGTTCAGTTTCCTGATTTCGGCGATAAATGCTTCCAATTGCGATTCGTCTACAATGTTGTGGGCGTAAAGAATCATACCGCCGATGGGGTAGTCCTTGTTGATGGCGAGCATGGTTTCGTTCACTTTCTGCAGCTTGAAATCCGGAAGTTCGGCGTATTCGTTCCAGTGGATGCTGGTGTCAAGTGCTTCGGGGCGCACAAAGAACATCTGGCCCACCTTCTCGCGGATGGACATCTTGCTTACGTCAATCGATGCACCCTCTTTGCCTGAATCGTCAGGGGCCGATGATGAAGAATCGTCACCACAAGCGACTAGTGTCAGGGTTAACGATAATGCAAAAATGGAATGTCGCGCGATGCTCGCAATGACGTTTTTCTTGAAATCCATAAACACCTCGTTAAATTATTCAATATTGAAGACCTTACCCGAAAGCATCAAGCGAATCGCCTTCGAAAGGGTAGTCTTGTTTGTGAGTTTGTCTGTATCGACTTCCTTCTTTTCGCCGCTAATGTCAAAGGCGAGTGTGGCGCCGTTGTCGTTCACGTCCATCTTGACTTTTGCGCCCATCACGAGCGGCAAGTTCACGTCATCGTGACCGGCAGGGAATCCGCACATCACAGGAATGTCGTATTTCTTGAGGTAGCTCGAAAGCATGGCCTCGGTACTTTCGTAATCAAGATCGGTGCCGGAATCCACGAACTCGCCGAGAATCACGCCGCGCACGTTTTCCATGACGCCGTGCAGTTCGATGGAATGGAACATGCGGTCGATGTTGCGAAGGTTTTCGCCGATTTCTTCCATGAACAAGATGATTCCGTCGTTCTGGAAAACGTCGATGTCGCTTGCGCCAATGAGTGGCACGAAGGTGGTCATGTTGCCGCCTACGAGAATGCCTTCGGCTTTACCCTTCTGGTTGTACTTGTGCTTGGGAACCTTGTAAGTCGGCACTTCGCCTTTGAGCAAGTCTCGCAGGAGTGTGCTGTTGTCGTCTTTGCCTGCGGTTTTGGCAATGCTGGAGCTCATGGTGCCGTGAATGCTCATGACGCCTGCCTTGGTCTGCATGGCGTGCAGTGTGGTGATGTCGCTATAGCCAATAAGCCACTTGGGATTCTTTTTCACAAGTTTCGGGTCAATGAGGTCGACCAGTTGAATGGTGCCGTAGCCGCCGCGGTTGGCAAGGATTGCCTTGATGCTTGTGTCCTTGAGGGCGGTAATAAAGTCTTTGGCGCGTTCTTCGGCGGTGCCGGCGTATTTGCCAGCTTCAAGTTTGTCCACGTTCTTGCCGATAACGGGCGTGAATCCCCATTCTTTAATGACATCGGCTGTCTTTTGGATGTTGGAATCGGGGGTGGTGTACGAAGGCGAAATTAAGGCAACCTTGTCGCCCTTTTTCAGGAATGCGGGCATTGTGCATTCGGCAAGGGGCGTTGATTCTCCGGGCCAATCGATGGCGCTAGTGGAGCCGTCGTCGCTGCAGGCTGAAAGGATACATAGGGCTGCGATAGCACTGAATGTGCCAAATTTTTTAATATCCATGATTTTCTCCAATTCTAGTGGGGGAAAATAAAAAAATTTGCTTTTGCGGTAACACTTTTCGCGAGGTGGGGTGTTTTAATTATGTAATTTTGAAGAAACCCTATTGCGGAAAGTTATGAAACGACTGAAATTATTACCGTTAACGCTTGTCGTGATGCTCCTTTCGGGGGTGGCATTTGCCGATCGCGATGCCGAAATTCGCGATTTGAAGCTGGAAAAAGATAAGCTGAATTCCGAAATACAGAAATTGAACCGCCAGATTGCCTCGACCGATTCGATGCTCAAGGCGGACGATTCCCGCTACAAGACGTTGCAGGCCCGCTACAAGGCCGACACGGAACGCCGCCGTAGCGAAATCGATACCTTGAATGCCAAAATCAAGAACGTGGCTGCTGAACTCCAGACGGAACGCAACAAACAGGCCCGCGCCAAGAACAAGAGCGACAATGTGGCATCCAAGCGCAAGGCTCTGCGCGAAGAACTCGCAGGCATCAGCAAACGTTTAGAAGCACAAGTCGCGCAGACGCTCCCGTGGGAACGCGAAAGCAGACTGGACCGTGTCAAATCGCTCACCCGCGATATCGAAAGCGGTAATGCCAGCGAAGAAGAAGCTTTTTCTCGCCTGAAATCGCTTGTTGCCGAAGAAACCAAGTTCGGTGACGAAGTGGCAATCATTAACAGCCCGCTGACCCGTAAAGACGGCGAACTCATTAACGCGGCGATTTTGCGTATTGGTAACCAGTGGATGGTTTACAGCGACGACAACGGCACCGTTTTCGGAACGCTCGTGCGCAAGATGGTGGATGGCAAGATTGTCTACGAATGGAACGAAGACTTGAATTTGGAAGAACGCGCTGCGGTAAAGCTCGCACTTGACGTGAAGCAGGCGAAAAAGCCACCTCAGGTCGTGAAGCTGCCCGTAAGTCTTTCTGTGGTGGGGGGTGAGAAATGATAGACGAGAGACAAAAGACGAGAGACGAGAGAGTGTTTGAACGTGTCATCCTGAGCGAAGCCCGTCAGGGCGCAGTCGAAGGATCTAGAGCATTTTTGTTTGCAACGATCCTTTTCCTCTCGGCGACTTCTGCTTTTGCGTGGCCGTGGTCGGGCTCGGGCGAAAGCAAGGCGACTGCCGAAGACCAGGCACGAATCAAGGATTCCCTGCAGACTGAAGAAGTTCGCAACTTGCAGCGCGAAGTAGAGGCTTTGACCCGCATTCGCCTGCAGAAGGCCGATTCGCTTGAAAAGCTTGAAGCCGAACACTGGCGCAAGCGTTATGCCGAATCCCAACTGACCGAAGAACACCAGGCAGCATCGCGCGAACTGGATGCCCGCTATTCCAAACTTTCGACAGATCTTGGCCGCGTGAGCGAAGAAGTGGCGGCAAGCAAGAGCCTGACCGAAGAAGCCGAAGAAAAGGCTCAGTCCGAAGAATCTGCTTACGATGCATTGAATACGCAGGTGAAACTTTCGATCGACAAGACGCTTGGCGATGCCATGGGCGATTACCCGGTGGGCATGAATGGTCGCTTGATTCGCCTGAAGCAAGCTTCTAACGAAGCCGAAAAGGCAACGCCGAATACGATTGGTGCGGTGCAGAGCTACATGGACGATTTGCTGATCCGCCATGAATTGACTTATACGCAGTTCTACGGTCGCGAAACTTCGCAGGTGGGCAGTCGCCCCGATGTGAACGTGAACCGTTTGCGCTTGGGTACCGTGTTCCTCGGCGAAGTCGCGCAGGACAATGGCGATGTGCAGGCATTGCTCCGCTCTGGCGCCTTGCAGGGTAAGGTGTTTGAATGGAATGCTGCGCTCCCGCCTGAAATGGCTGGTAACGTTAAGCAGGCTGTGGTACAGGCAGGTTCTGCTGGCGAAAGTGCTTCGCCGACGGTCGTGATTCCGCTGGATGTGCTCCAGAATAAGGCAATCAAGAATGCGATTACCGACACCAAGGAACTCACGATGACCGAACAGTTCAAGGAATTCTTCAAGAAGGGCGGTATCGTGATGTACCCGCTCATGCTGGTGGCGATCTTTGCGTTGCTCCTTTGCTTGGAACGCTTCCTGGTATTGACTTTCCGCGGACATTTGGGCCGCCGCTTCTTGAAAAAGTTGAATGCGCTTGTCAAGGAATCCCGTTACGAAGACGCTGCGAATCTTTGCCTGAAAAAGGAAACGAGCCTTTCGCTGGTCCTGTTTGCGGTGCTGAATCGTGCCCGCGATAAGCGCGAAGACGCCGAGCGCTCTCTGCAAGAAGCGATGCTCCGTGAACAGCCGAAATTGGAACGCCGCATGGGCCTCTTGGCTGCCATGGGAACGATCGCTCCGCTGCTTGGCTTGCTCGGTACGGTGACCGGTATCATTACGCTCTTTACCGTGATTACCGAAGTCGGCACGAACGACGCACGCGTTTTGGCAGGCGGTATTTCCGAAGCCCTGGTGACGACGGAAACGGGCCTTGTGATTGCCATTCCGGTGATGATTTTGCACGGCCTCTTGAGCGAAAAAATTGAAAAGGTCACGAGCGAAATGTATGTGCAGAGTACCTCGCTATTGAACAGAATTTTCGGGAAGGAAGCGTAAGCGGGCATGTCTAACACCCATTACATATTCCTGGAGTCTCTGCAGAACACTTACCAGGCGGGCGGCGTGGTCATGCTCCCGATCCTCTTGGCAGGCGTTATCGGATTCTACTTCCTGTTTTCGAGCTGGTTCCGCATCGGGAGTGATTTCTTCCGCGCTGACATTCACAGAGTCATCAAGCGTATGCGTCTTGACTTGAACGGCGGTAACGAAGAATACGAAAAGAATGCTGAACCCCCGAGCGTCGAAAAGGCGTTGCGCAGGCTTCGCAAGCGTGGCGGACTTTTGGGTTGCGAGCTGAGCTATGCGATTGATGTGGCGAAGGAAAACCCTGAAGGATTCCGCGACTACATGCAAGTGCGTCTCGCCAAGACGGTACGCTACATGGAACAAGGGAACCACATTGTGTCTGTGATGGCCTCGGCCGCACCGCTCCTGGGTTTGCTTGGAACCGTGACGGGCATGGTCTCGACCTTTGAAGTGATTACGCTTTACGGAAACCAGAACCCGGTGCTCATGGCCGATGGCATTTCCGAAGCGTTGATCTCGACGCAGAGTGGCTTGCTCGTGGCATTCCCGCTCACGCTTTTGAAACAGCGCCTGGATGAACGTGTTGAAATTTTGCGCCAGAAGATGGAACTCGGCGCGACTGTGATTGAAAACTATTTTGTGGAAAAGGCTGAAGGCTAGTTATGGAATTCAATTTGCCGAGAAGAAAGCAGAAAGACATGGGCATCGAAATGGGCCCGCTGATGGATATCGTGTTCATCTTGCTCATTTTCTTTGTGGTGACGTCTTCGTTTACGCGTGAAACGGGTGTGGACGTGACTAAGCCGCAAGCACAGTCTGCAAGCCAGCTCGAAAAGGAAAACTTGCTGATTGCCATTACGCGTGAAGGCACGATTCACATGAACGAACGCCAGGTAGACTTGGCAAGTTTGCAGGATATCTTGAAACAGTCGCTTGCGAAGGCTCCGGACCGTGAAGCGGTGGTGATTGCCGATAAGGGGGCTGAAACGGGCGTATTGGTGCAGGTGATTGACATGTGCAACTTGGCCGGAGTGAAAAAGGTTTCGATTGCGGCTCAGGCGGAGTAATGTTGCATTTTTTGAAAAAAATAGTGAAGCGTTTTAGCATTTTGCTTGCGGCGATTCTCGCGAGTATGCTTCTCGTGTTCTCGGTGACGATGGCGAACTTGTTCCTGACGGGCAAGGTGTTCCACGAAAAGAAATACAACAAGACCGAAATCGCGATCAAGAAGGTCGACGAAGTCGAGAAAAAAGTCGAAAAGAAAAAGCCCGCACGCAAGCCGAATCGCATGAAGTCGAATTCCCGCTCGCCTAAGGCTGGCCCGCGTTTTGCAATGAATTTGGGTGCTGCTTCGGGTAACGGCGGCGCAGCCGTAAGCCGCGACTTGGTGGCTGATTTCCGCGGCGGTGCGCTCTCGACGGAGAAGGGCGATGTCGACAAAAAGCCTGAAAGTCGCAGCATGGCGAATTTCCAGGTGCCGCCCAAGATTCGCGATAACGAAATCGATGCAACACTCCGACTCAGTTTTTGCGTGGATGTAAGCGGCAAGGCTTACGATATCAAAGTGCTTGAAGAGTCTCCTGCCGGTTCTGGCCTTGCGCAAGCCGGTCGAGAGGCTCTTGGTCGCATGACGTTTACTCCTGCCGAAAAGGCGGGCAAGGCGGTGCCCTTCTGTGGTATGGAACAACCGTTCGAAGTGAAATTTAGAGACTAGTTAGAAGTAGACGGTAGACAGTAGGCAGTAATATTTTAGTAGAGACGAATGTTATGTTTTTTAAAAAGTTCCTAAATGATTTTTGTGGACAAGGGAAGTGCTCTAGGTTCTGTCTACTTCCTACTTCCTACTTCCTACTTCTTTTTTCTCTCGCTGTTTCTTGTTTCGCTGCGCAGTCCTCTTACGACTTGATGGAACGCGCGAATGCCCTTTACCGCGATGGAAAATTCAAGCAGGCCATTACGCTTTACCGCAAGGCTGAATCTCGCGGCGCCGACCCCGTCGCCACCAGTTTCAACATCGCGAATAGCTACTATCAGCTGGAAAACTTGCCCGAAGCCGCGGCCACTTACCGCAAGGCGATCGATTTTTCGAATGGTGCATTTTCGCCTGCGCTCTTCAACATGGCGAGCGTGTATTTTAGACTCAAGCAGTATCCGGAATGCGTGGCGGCGTATCATCGCGCGTTGAAACTGGAACCGGAAAATGTTTCCGGTTGGCTTTACTTAGGCGAAGCCTATAGTAAAACCGGCGACGCGGTCGGCGCCTTGCGTGCCATCGAAAAAGCTTACCAGCTTGACAAAGAAGACATTAGCATTGTGTACCAGCTTTCTGAAGCGAATATCTCCCTCAACGATTTCGAACGCGCCGTTGCTGTCATTCGCGAAGGCTATGCCGCCCACCCCGAAGAAATCGACTTTTTGGTTTATTTGGGTGACGTTTACCGTCTGAACAAGCAGTACGAAGAAAGCGCCGCTGCCTACCGCGAAGCGCTGGGGGTACGCCCTGATGATCCGGCGACCATGTACAAGCTCGCCGACGTTCTCGCCGAAGACAACAAGCCCTTTGTCGCGATGGATGTGCTCAATAACCTCACGCAAATCAAGCCTGACTTTAGCGACGCCGCCATCTTCCTCGGAAACCTGGCTTACGACGCCAAGTTCCTCGATCGCGCCGAAGCTGCCTACGAGCTCGCTGCCAAACAAGGTAACGCCGAAGCCGTATTCGGCTACAAGAACATGGCCTACGACGCACACGCCCAAAAGCGCGACGACGAAGCCCTGCGCCTGCTGCGCACCGCCCAGAGCTACTTCCCGGACGATGTCACCCTTCAGGCCGACATTCTGGAGTTTGAAAAGAAATAATTAATTGAAATCGAGAAATTCTTTTTTATATTCACTCTAAACAGGAGTTCTTATGAAGAAGCGTTTTCTCCCTTTCATTGCCATGATGGCATCTTTCGCCGTATTCGGCTGCAGTGACACCAAAACCTCCGCTACGGGAAAAACGGCAGAACCTGCCAAGACCGCTGCAGAAAAATCGGCAGCGCCGGCAGAAAATGCTGCCCCTGCAGAAGCGGCGAATGTTGTTCAGGTGGCAAAGACTATCACGCTTGCGAACGGAGCGAAAGTCACCTGGATTCAAGATAATCAGGGCGAGAAGCTGAACCCCCGCAGCCTCTTTAGCGATGCAAGCGACTCGCTGTATGCGAGTTTGAATTTGCCCGAAGGCATTCCCGCTTCGGTGAGCACTTTCCTGTTGCAGATCGATGGCAAGAACATCTTGTTTGATGCGGGCCTCGGCGCTTTCGGCGGCCAAACGTTGGATCGCCTCTCTGCGCTCGATGTCACTCCCGATAAAATCGATTTGATTTACTTGACGCATTTCCATATGGACCACATTGCTGGCCTCGTGGTGAAGGACTCTGCCGGCAAAGACGTGAAGGCTTTCAATAACGCAGCCGTTTACGCAGGCAAAGTGGAATATGATGCCTGGATGAATGATCTCCCGAAGAATGACTTGCAGAAAGTGGTCATGGGAATCTATAAAGATAGCTTGCACTTGTTCGCTTTCGGCGACAGCTTGCCGCATGGGGTGCTCGCGCTCGATGCCGTGGGTCATACTCCTGGCCACACCGCCTTCCAGGTTTCGAACCTGCTCGTGATTGGCGACTTGATGCACGGTTACGCCTTGCAGAAGGACCATCCTGAAATCAATTCCAATTATGACATGGACAAGGAAAAGTCCGTCGAAAGCCGCAAGCGCCTAATGCAATACGCCCGCGACAACAAACTCACCATGGCTGGCATGCACTTGCCGCCTCCGGGATTTGCGGAATAGTTCTACGGCAGAATAGCTCCGCGCAAACAAGGATTTTCTATGCAATGGAATGCTGATACAAAAGAACGCATTGAATCTCGTCTGAACGAAAAGGAAAGCTCGCTTGCCGCATACGCCTGCAAGTCTGCTCAAGCGGTTCGTTTTCACGAGGCTCCAGAAGATCTCCGCCCGAACTTTTTTCACGATGCGGACAAGATTATTCATTCCTATTGCTACAGCCGCTACATTGACAAAACGCAAGTTTTTTACCTGGTCGAAAATGACCACATTACGCATCGCGTGCTCCACGTGCAACTGGTGGCGAAAATCGCAAGAACCATCGGACGATTCTTGAATTTGAACGAAGACCTGATCGAAGCAATTTCGTTAGGGCACGATGTTGGCCACACGCCTTTTGGCCACGATGGCGAACGTATTATTTCGGCTTTTCTGCAAGAACAAGGCATAGGCATTTTTGAACACAACGTTCAAAGTTTCCGCTTATTCCATGACCTCGAAGCTTACGGAAAAGGCTTGAACCTTACCGCACAAGTTCTCGACGGAATCATCTGCCACAACGGCGAAATCCTGCAGAACAGCTACGGCTGCGACCGCAACAAAACTCCCGAAAAGTTGCTGGAGGAATACCGCGAAAGTCTCAAGGGAACTTTTAAATCGAAAGATATGGTGCCGATGACGCTCGAAGGCTGCGTCATGCGCATCTCGGACGTGATTGCTTATGTTGGCCGCGACATCGAAGATGCTATCATCTTGAAACTGGTGGAACGCGAAAGCTTGCCCCGCGAAGTCACGGAAGTGCTTGGTGATAAGAATAGCACCATCGTGGATACGCTAATCAAGGATTTGGTCAATAACAGCATCGACAAGGAAACGCTCAGCTTTTCGCCGGCTGTTTTTGACGCTCTGAACCGCCTGAAAGATTGGAACTACAAGAACATCTACCTGAATCCGAAAAAGTCGACGCAAGACGAAAAAATCAAGACGATGTTCCGAACCGTTTTGGCGGAATGCCTCGAAGAACTCGGCTCCGACAAAAAAGTCACCGGCATCAATCACTGGTTCAATTCCATGAGCGCCGAATATAAAGATTCGACCCCCAAGCCGCGCGTTGTCGCCGACTATGTCTCCGGCATGACCGATGACTATCTGATGAACGCCTACAAGGAAATCGTCATTCCCAAGTCGTTCGGAATCAGTTTCAAGTAAAATTGTCCTTTTGAGGAATTTTTCAAAGAGTCGTGCGTGCGACTCTATTTGTCGCATACACCTCCTATATTTTTATCGAAGTATTTGACAATATGTGTTAAAAAGACGATAAGGTATATGGTGAAATCGCAAAAGGAGTTAATATGACGCTCGAAGAAAAAGTAAAGGAACTGTATAACGAACTGAAGCCCAAGTGCCAAGCCGAAGGCCTGAACTTGAATTGGGAAATCCATAAAGCCTTAAGGCGATTCCGCAAGGAACATCCCGATCTGGACGACCAGTGGGCTAGAGAGGCTGAGGGGCTGTAATGTCGGAGAAAATGTCGGTGCAAATGTCGATATAAACGAGCGTGAAGTAATAGAAATGGATTCAGAAAATTCTCGTATATCGGCAAAAGAGGTTGCTGTACGAATGAAAAAGTGCAAAATATGCAAAAATAATTCCTAACACCATTTAAACCATGAACTTCATTGATTTCTTGATGGAACCCCAAGGCTTGCTTTCCTTGGGCTGATATAACCAAAGTTGCGACTGTATTTGTCGTATGAGTGTCGTATATTATGAAAAAAGGAGTAATATATGACACATGAAAAAAGTACAGATGGTTTAGGTGCTATGGCCGCAGCAGAAATGGCCAAGGCTTTCCGCTACTACAATTACGTGCGGGAGTTTTATGGTTACCTTTGCGATTCGCTGGATTTGGTCTTTGAAGACGACTGTAATGAATTCGACCCGGCGTATGCTCCGGCTGAGAAGGAGTTTCCGCCTACCGACGGAATAGATGAAAATTCTACCGCTAGGGCGCTTGCGCTTGACAAAATGGCTCGGGCTATTCGCGCCTATGAAACAATGCAGACAATCGTTGCGGTTTTTGACGAAAAGAGCGTTGAGAATGCAGCGAAAAATCGCGGAATGATGCAGGATTCCCACAAGTTCGCACTTACAAGTATCGCGGAATGGTTCCCGATGCCAAGTATCTGGCGGGAATTTGACGAATCAGCGCAAAAATGGCTTGACAAATATTCTGGCGATGCTCAAAGTGCTGTGTCGCTGATGGAGCCGCTTTCACTTGAATCTACAATTCACAAGATTTTCGCGGAGCAGAAGGAATGCCTTGAAAAATTTTTGCCGCAAAAAATTGAGGAACTAAAAAAGTTGCAGACTGAAATGGACTCTTCATACAAAGGTAAAGCGGATTGGTCAAGTCAACTTCGTCGAGGAGAATTGACAATTCTTGCGGCGCGATCGGGAGTTGGAATGAAAACGTTTGCATTGAACGTTGCAGAGAATGTGGCGTTGGATGACGGCAAGGGTGTCGTTTATTTCGATCTGAATAATAGCGGTGCGCAACGCAGCGAGCAACTCCTTTGCCAGCGTGCTAATGTGGACTATTGCAAAATTGATGAGGATACCCTCGATAAAACCGAGATGAAAATGCTCATGACGGCGGTGGGTGAAATCATACATTCGCATTTACGAATTGAAGACGCTACTGATATGAGTCTTACTGAACTTGCGCGAAAAGCAAGGCTTTACAAGCAGCTTAAATCACTAGATGTTCTGATTATCGATTACTTGCAGCTACTGAAGGTTCAATCGAACACGAATAGGGATGAGTCTCTAAAGAGGGCGGCTTGGACGCTGAAAAATCTTGCCGTGGAATTGCATATTTCTATTCTGCTCCTCTACCCGCTTGGCAGAGAAACGTCTGCTGAACAGGAACGGCCCCAGTTGTCTGACTTTATCGAAATTCCGGGCGTTACGCAAGAAGCCGATGCCGTTTGGATTCTTGACCGTGCCTTTACGCGCACCCACCGCGAAGAAGATAGAGAAAAAGCGGAACTCTCCATCGTCAAATCCGGTGACAACTCCGAGAAAAACATTCCCTTGCGCTTTACGCGCAAGAAAGGGTTTGCTTTGGCTGAAGCATGAATTTAAAAGCGAAAAAATGGAGTTGACATGAAACTATTTGATAAACTTCCCGCAGCGACAGGCAACAGCAAGACATACGCAGGTATCGGGCATCGCGACTTGGGCGGTTTTCGCGAGCCGAACACCAATGAGCCCGTAGAAAACGTGATGGCGTGGATTGCGGGCGAACTCGAAAAATTCGGCTACACGCTGAACAGTGGCGGCGCCAAGGGGGCCGACGCGGCTTTTGAATACGGTGTAAAGTCGCCAGCCCACAAGAACATCTTCACTCCCGCAGATGCGACGGAAACGACCCGCTCCATCGCTCAGGAACTGCACCCCGCACACGAACGCCTACAAGGGCATGCGCTTGATTTGTACGCACGGAACACGAACCAGGTTTTCGGAAGAAACCTTGACTGCACCATCGATTTTGTGGTGTGCTACACCAAGGACGGCTGCGAGACTGCCGCGACGCGCTCGCGCGATTCGGGCGGCACGGGCCAGGCAATCGAAATGGCCGACTGTAAGGGTGCGAAGGTGTTCAACATGAAAAACCGCGACTGGTTCGAGCGGCTCAAAAAGTATCTGGTGAACGAAGCGGGTATAGCTGCTGCAGATGCGCTGGATTTCCCGAAGACATTTGCGAAGGTGCCCCGCAACCTTGTGGACTTTACTCCGCAAAAGCCTGCGGCGAATGCCAAGCCCGCACCCAAAATGAGCAACAAGCAAATACGTAGCCTTATGAAAGCGATGAAAAGGTGAATCCATGAATTCCAACATGATTGCGCGGCCCGTCAAGTGGAATGTTCTTGAAGATTTCTACAAGGGCGTTGAGGGCGGCTTGGACAAACTTGCGAAAATGAAGGAGCTTTGCAAGTTTAGGGCGGAAGAATACTTTGGGGAACCCCGCTTGCGAATGGCCGAGGTGAACATGGAGTTTCTTTTTGACCGACAGCAACAGCTGAATGCTGAATTTACTTGGACCGAAGAAAATATCGACAAGTTGGTGCGCCTTGACCAGCATATCCGCAAGCTTGAATACGAGTTGTACCAAAAATTCGTCGGAATAAAGAAAAACCTTGATGGCCTAATTGCTCAGGGTTTCAATGATTACAGGGATTATCAGGTTACGGGAAAGATTGATTACGACGAGATGTACATTGACGACGAAGAACATGAACGTAAAAAGGACTGGGTGAGCGGCCTTTTGCAAGATTACGCGAACTGGGGGCTCCTGGACTGGTTTACATTTGGCGATGGAGACGAGCCCGATGACCCGCGCGACAACGAGGACTATATATTTGAAGCGTGGGGCCGGTGGCTCAAGTACGATTACTTTGTAAAGAACGGGATGACGCACTACTTGTGTCACCTGTTGGACACTCACGAATGGAGCCTTTATTCGTATAGCGACATCGTTGAAATGGACCCAAGGTGCTTTTACCTTGATTACAAAATTTCGCTTTAAGGGGGCGATTGCCCATGCCGGATTACAGAAAATTCTCCAATGTCTAGAAACGAGTGCTGATTTTTCATGGGAAATGGTTCCGTGAATTAAAGAAAAACGGCAAAATATGCAAAAATAATTCCTAGAAGGGTGTGAACGGTATTTTGTGCCGGCCTTCTATGACGAAAATGGAATTTTAACCATGAACGTCATTGATTTTATGATGGAGCCGAAGATTTGACTAAAATTGACGAAATTTGCATGAAATCGACAATTTTACACTTTTTCGGTGGGAAAAGTGCGCTTTTAGTACACTAATTCGCTTGAAAAAGTGCGTTAACGCGTTGACAATTCGGTTGGAAAAGTGTAGTTTTGAGACATGTTCAAGAGAAAAATCCTTAAAGAATTTGAAAATTGGAAGATCTCGGGGGGCAAAAAGAAGGCCCTGGTTGTCAAGGGAATGCGTCAAATCGGCAAGACATCCAGCGTCCTGGAATTCGCCCGCAACAACTACGAGAGCGTCGTCTATATCAACTTTAAGGAAAATGAAAATGCGAAGAAGGTCTTCGAGGGAGACCTGAACGTCAATAGGATTACTATAGACCTTTCGGCGCTTTTCCCCAATGCGCATTTTGTCGAGAACAAGACCGTCATCATCTTCGATGAAATTCAGGAATGTGCAAACGCCCGCGCAAGCATCAAGCCTTTTATGGAAGATGGTCGCTACGATGTCATCTGTACTGGCTCCCTGCTTGGTATTAAGGGGTACAACCGTAAAAAGGGAAAAGGTGTCCCGACTGGCTTTGAAAGAATAATTTATATGAAACCCATGGACTTCGAGGAATTTCTGTGGGCAAAGGGCATAGGCGAAAATGTCATTGATTATTTGAAGGAATGCTTCGCGAAAAAGGAACCCGTAAGCGAGGCGACGCACAACGCCATGCTCCGCTACTTCAAGGAATACCTTTGTGTAGGCGGGCTCCCTTATGTTGTTTCTCGATTTGTCGAGACGAACGACATGAATGTCGTTTGGCAGGAACAGCAGGACATTCTTGAAGAATACAAGGACGACTTTGGCAAGCACCTTGACGAGAACGAAAATGAGGAAATCGACCGCACGCTTCTTGGCCGCATCAACCGTGTATTCGATTCCATACCAGCCCAACTCGCGAAGGAAAACAACAAATTCGTTTATTCGCAACTAGAAAAGAAGGGTCGTTCCGAAAATTACCAAACCGCAATCCAATGGCTCTACGACTGTGGCATAATCAACATTTGCCACAACCTGACCAACATCGCAGAACCCCTTGAAGGCTACAAGATCGAGAATACGTTTAAGATTTATGTGCAGGATTCCGGCCTGTTTGTCGCCATGCTGGAACGCGGCACCGCGGCCAAGATTCTAAGCGGCGATCTGGGATTCTATAAAGGCGCCATCTACGAGAACATCATCGCAGATTGTTTCTCTAAACAAGGTCGCAAACTATTCTACTTCCGCAAAGAATCCGGGCTAGAAATTGACTTTGTAGAAAATGTCGGCGGCGAACTCGCCATTATTGAAGTCAAGGCGACCACGGGCCGTTCCAAGTCGGCAAAAACCGTTCTGAATAACGACAATTACGCCGCCAATATCGGTTACAAACTTTCCGAAAACAACATCGGCGTAGCCGGCAAGATGATTACACTGCCGTACTACATGGCGATGTTCTTGGAGTGAACGAAGGTTTCCACTTACTATGCAGAAAATGGGAAAATTGACTTATGATTTCTAGGATCCTAGAATTTGTTTAGCTAGGAAATGATGCGGAATAGTTGTGCACCAAATCCAATTCCTTCATCAATTTATATGTTTCCTCAAGAATGGCTATAATTTTATGAAAGTCTTGTGTTTCCTCATATGTAAGCGATTTGTTCATACGATTTTTCAACCATAATTGAGCTGGTTTATAGCCACCTATAAAGAGATTCCAAGCTATTTCGGGAACATTTGCAAAATATTGTTTTTTATTAATAAACACCTTACCTGTTACTGCAGCATCATTGTTTTGATTCTCACAATCTTTTTCGAACCTTATATCATCAACCATGTTTTTGTTATCTTCGCCAGAAATGGGGAATGATGTGGCGAATGATTGCAAATTTACATCATTTTCGGCCAAATGCAATTTTCGAAGTTTTGTACCTAATGCAGCAATTTTCTCAAAACACGCCTTGTTTTTGGGATAAGGAATGCGCGGAATTTCATCCTTCAAGAATTCCTTAAAACGCATTTGGTAACTTGGTGTAAAAAGAACACCATAGATATAGTCAAATATCTGTTCGGGAGTACTGCTCGCCTTTATTATTTTATTTATTTTGTCCCATATTTTTTTCTCCAAATTTGGTTTTGGTGTCTCTCCAAGTTTGGCTTCAGCTTCTGAAGGATGAAGGTAGAGAGGGAAAACCCTCAAACTATCTGCTTCAGAGTCTAAAAAATGAATATCAGTTATTCCATTTGTTGCAAAAAAATACATTGTACTTAATTGCCTGTTTTTTCTCGTTGCAATTAGCGCAATATTCTTCTTTAATAAATGCTTCATTACAGGATACGCTGGACGAGAAATAATCGTTTCATCATAGTAAATATATTTACTATCTAATGGCTTGAAACAACATTTTCGAATTTTTTGTTCATCAAATATTTTCTTATCAATTCTATGAGATAATTTGTACGAGCTTGAATCCCTTATATCATATTTTATGGCATCTTCTTCATCATATGAGTGTGAGAGTAATTTTAAAATTCTGGAACTCAGTTGTTCTTTTTTATAGTCGTAAAATAATGTATCGCGGTCTGTTTTAATGCCAGAATTATTGATTGACATCAATTCATCGATTTTAAAACCTTTAACATATTCAGGTTTAGCTGAAAGATCTTTTGGAATGTAATAATAATTAGGGGAACATGGTTTTAATTTAATCCAAGGGATTTTGCTAAATCCCATTGTGTTGAGAAAGTTGAATTTGTCGGAGCGTTTTCCGTACACATCATAATAATAAACCTCAGCAAGACAGTTTCTTTTTTTCTCTTGGTTGGCCAGATTTTTTTTCACAAAAATATTAATGCTTACACCAGATCGAATTTTAAAAATATTTTGATCTTTACCGTCATTCGTTTCGCCCTTGATTTGACTACCATGCAAATTGAGAATGTAAATCTCATCAAATACATCCATAAGCGATTTGCGCATTTGCAATCGAGTTGGCTCATCAATAAAGCTATTGTTTGTAATATACGCTAATATACCACCTCCGTCATTTTTCTCTATATAATATTGACCCAGACGTATAAATTTAATATAATCATCATCAAGATTAATCTTTGTTTCGTTCAAACCTTCTTTATAATCATTTATTTTCTCTAGTATCCAGGAACTTTTGTTAGAACTAAAATTACTATAGGGAGGATTTCCGAGCATTACCATTACAGGTGTGTCTTTTTTTATTCTATTCGCTTCTTTTGCTTCAGTGGCAAGGAAATCAAAGAAAAGAGGCTCTATATTATTGTCTGTATTTTCAAGTGCATTTGTCAAAAAAATTTTCAATCGTCGATCACTTTTTGAAACATACCCCTTTTGTGAAAGAACCATATCCATTTTAAGATGAGCTATAGCATAAGGAGCCATCATAATTTCAAAGCCGTTCAAGCGAGGCAACAAATGTTCTTCAACATAGTTTTGCCAAGCGCCCTGATCACCCTTCACATTTTCCCAAATTTTGTTAATAACCTCTGTAAGGAAGGTTCCCGTTCCCGCCGCTGGATCTAAAACCTGTACTTTATGATATTCTTTTAAATCAAATCTTTTTCTTGTTTTTGTTCGATTGTCTGTATACAAAGCGTTACTTTGTTTTAATTGAACTTTACTGTAATCAGCCAGTCCCATAGGCAAATTCCAACTTTTTTTTAGTATTTCATCTACCGAATTTACAATAAATGTTACAACTGGTAACGGTGTGTAGAAAACGCCATATTTCTTTATTAAATCAGGATCATATTCTTTTAAGAAAAATTCATAGAAATAAGTCATGGGATCTTTAGTCCCGCTCTTATCTCCAAAATTTTTCATTACATTATGAATGTCTGTAACTTTGAATATCTCTACCAAATCATTAATAATCCATACAATATTCTCTTCAACACCGAATGTTGCGATATTTTGAAAAATTTTGCGTAAGAAAGGGTTTGTTTTGGGGATCAGTTCAGCGGCTTCTAATCTACTGAAAGTTTCAGGCGTTTTATCGTGAAGTCTTGCCGCAAACATTCCATAAGCAATCGTTTGTGCATAAATATCAGAAAACGATTTTTGGCTTAAATCGGTTATTAAATGATGTTGAAATTCTATCCATTGCTTTGATAAGGCGCCTTTTTTTTCATCATCCTTTTCTTCGTTTTCTATTTCTAGAGTTCTAAAAATGATGTCTGCAAGTAATTTTGCCTTGGCAGCCATAATCTTAGCAAGTTGTTTTGGGCTAGTTATCTTTTGAGGAGTTGCATTTGCCAAATGCCCAACCATTTCTATGAACTTGGGAATATTGTCATTGATTATAGCTATCTTACACCCCTTGACATCCGCAATTCGAACACTATCTACAAAAGCCCCTTCTTCATACAAATGGAAATCCAAATAGTCTGTAAATACAATGTGACTGAGAGCTTTTTTGTACCTGTCGAATTGTTCTTTGTTGCCAGTGATTCTATTCCCATCAAGATCGTTGTCGCCAACATCTTTGGTTTCTATGTATGCAACGGGAATTGATGCGTTATCTTGACCTTTAGATATTGTAATATCTGGAGCACCACATTCAATACGACGTTCTTCATTCCTAACAATGAAGTTGGAAAGAAGCTTACTTAACATTTCTACTAGCGCAGGACGGTAACTATGCTCTGTCGCTTTATCTGCAACGAAATCTTTAGAAATTTTGTTGACATACTCTTCAACAACTTTAGTTTTAGTTTCTTGTGTATCGGCCATGGTAGCTCTCCATAATACATTGAAAGTGGTAGTTTCAGGATTGAGAATAAGAGTCGAAACTCAAAAAATCCTGTCGCTCCGCACCATTCGGTACGGGGCTATGTCACGGAAAAAGATAGTAAAAAAAACAAAGAATAAGGCGATTAGAACCAGAAATAGATTGGTTTGCCCATTTCCTTCGCCTTGCGTAACGCTTGCATCAGTTTTTCAAACGCTGCTTTCTCCAGTTCTCCGGTTTTCTTGTTCCGAAAATTTTCGGCGATGGCGATAGCCGCGTCGACCTTGCCTGCAGGAAGCTCTTCGTTTTCGTAACGGTCGATAAGCGTTTCCAATTTCTCGTTGAATGCGCTATAGATGTCCCATAAGGTCTCGTTTTCCTTTTCGAACATTTTGAACTGCACAAAATGGTGCAACTGGCGGTGTTCCGGATCAGTATTTATATATATGGTCCAGTCATCATTCAAGTCGTGAATTGGGATAAAGATTTCGTCGTAGCGTTCCATTACATTTCGCTCCTGTATTTAATCCTGAAATGAGTTAATGCTTCACGCTCGGCTTTGGACCGACCATGCTGTTTGCCATTCGCGTCAATATAATTTCGCACATCTTTACCATGTATGTCAAGATACAAATTATATGGAATACTTTTATCCTGCAATCGCAGATAACCTCCACCGATATCGGCTACTACAGAAATTTTCGTCTTTTCGTTATGATCAAGTAGCCTCGCCTTTCTATGCTCATGTCAAAGAAATTGGCTGATGCTCTCGGGACATCTTATTTGATGTTTTTCCGCGAAAATAAAAGCAAGTTATAGTCTGTCGTAATCCAACTAATTTCTTTTCTTCGTCGTTACAGGATATACGTGCCTGATTTCTTGCTTGTGCGGAGAGCGCCCTTTATACGTACTTTCGATTCGATATTCGTCAAACGAATTGCGTTGGGGCAAACATTCCATTTCGGCGAGTTCAAGTAGCGCTTTAAGCCAAGTGGTAGCGCAAGTGCACGTGATGCCGTTCATTTCCCAGCGAATTAAAGGTGGATGGGCGGCGTCGGGACTTGACCCATTTCCCCAACTTGCATCATGTTTCCAGTATGTGAGTTTGCCGATTTGTTCCGTTAGCGTTTCTGGGATTTCCTCAAATACGATATACCCTCCACCAAACCTGCCGGGATGCCCTGAACAGCAATAACGAGTCCTGCAGCCATCCATGCTGTTAAGCCGCATAATGGTATCCGCCAGCGCCGTATCAACGGCTCTGTAACCGTCCTTGTGCAGAAAATCAAGTTCCTGAACGTTTATCGGGGTTTCACTGATATAGCGACGCTTTTCAAAGTTTACGAAAGTTATATCAGACTGTAACATGTTGCTGATTTTCGGACTCTCCATATCTCTAACGAATGTTATTTCTGTCTTTTTCATATTTTACCATTCTGACCAAAAATATATCGTTAAAGCGACAATTAGTGAAGCGTGGAAAATGTACTTTATGGCCCCATTCAAAGTCTTTGCCGTAATACAGGATTCCGTTTTTACTAAATATCCCACGGACCGTCCGAGATGTCTTCCGGATGGGCGTAGACATACGCGCTCGATGCAGGCTCAAGCTTGGCAAACATGGTGCAAAAATTCGTATCTCCCTCTTGGACAATGGCCTTCGCAATGCGGTGGACAATTTCTGCAAACGGGGCTTTGCCAGACATTTCGCCGTGAACCTTATCAATCAGTTCTTTTTGCGTCATCTTATTTCACTCCTAAAAATGTTGACGCTGTAAAGATACCTTAGGTAAGCGACAAATGCTGACGGATGGAACTGTTTATGAAACAAAAGTTTCTTTTCCCAGCAAAAAGAGATGTTTAAAGTTTAAGTTTTACGATATAAACATGATCTTTGTCTAATTTAACCGGTTTATTTATATCTAAAATTACAAGTTTATCATTTAGATTGTATTTTTTCTCATAGCTCTTTTTAAACTCTTCAACAGCATCTGAGGAGCTATAATGAACTGAGGAGCTATCATCATAGCGATTGTAATCTAGGATGACTAGAAACTTGTAATAATCCTTTAAACTTAGTTCATGTTTATCTCCTCCCTTCTTTTCTTTGGCGTCCAACAACCCGTTGATGTCTTTTGTTAAACCGGATTTTTGGCTTGCCCCATATTTGTTTCCTGCGTATGGAATATTTGCCTTGACTTCCGCTATGATTGGATTCTTGAAAAAGTCATATCCATTCGCGTTTACATTTACAGCCGCATTATCTTTAAGCAACTCATCTGTGTTTTTTAATTCATTCGGAATGGAGCCCGGAGTATTTGCAAATATGTTTTTCAAGTTTTTTATAAATTTAATTGTCAATTCTTTTGTAATCATATTATTGATAGGGTTTAGTGCTCTTTTAAGTTCTAGCAAATCGCTTAAGTTGATTTTTTCTTTTAGTGACGTTGGTTTGCTGAGCACGTTGTTCAGTGCGTTTGACAATTCGTTTTTATCTATCTTATCATTGGTATTCTTCTTTGTTTTATTATCCATATTTTTTTCCTTTGTTTAATTCTTCAATAAATATATACCCAAATTTAAAGATATGGCTAATTATAATGCTATAATTCTTCAAAACGGTTGAAAAAAAGAAATTCTATAAAATATAGCACTATAATTTACCAAAAATGCCTAAAATTTAGATTTTGGGATAAACGGGCCTTTCATATTCATTTTTTGTTGAATCTCTAAAAATATCTTTTGTATATGACAGTATTTGTCGTATAATATGTGTATATTTACGATGATTTCGTTGACGAACTTTACAAAAAGAGGCTCTTATGAACAACGATACCCTTTCACTTGTTGACGTGGTGACGGATTACGCTTTTGCGCTGGATACGCTGGACGATTACGACCACCAGCGGCTTGTGCTGCGCAAGTCTGCCAATGCGGAAAAGTTCCATGCGACATACGAGAACGCGATGGCGGCGATTCAGGGGCTCAAGGAGAAGTTCGGCGGTAGCGAGTTGTTCGGGCATGAGAAGGACGAATCTTTCAAAAGCAGCATCGGACAGGTTTACCAGACTTTTGGCGGTGTGGAGCTTTACCCGAGTGTTGAGCAGAAGGCGGCAATGCTTCTCTATCTCGTCACGAAAAATCATTCGTTCAGTGACGGCAACAAACGCATCGCGGCAACACTCTTCTTGTGGTTTCTGCTGAATAACGGCATCTTGTATAAGGATGATGGATCCAAGCGTATTGCTGATGCTACGCTTGTGACCATGACGCTGATGATTGCAGAGAGTCGCCCCGAAGACATGGAAATGATGGTGAAGGTCGTGGTGAATTTGATGAGGTGATTATGAGTAGCGAACGACAACTATGGATATGCGGGGACATTCACGGCGAATTGTCCGAGCTTGTTCGGAATTCGGTGAATCGTGGGATATCGTGCGCCGATATCCTGGTTGTCGGTGATTTTGGTGCGGGTTTCGGTCGCCCGAAATCGATGGATGTTGCCTACAGCAGGGTGTGTGCATCACTTGAAAAAAATGACATTTGCATATACACGATTCGCGGCAATCATGATAATCCTGCGTTTTTTGATGGTTTGCATGATTTTGAATGGCTGCATTTTTTGTCGGACCACCGCATAATTGAACTTTGCGGCAAGAGAATTTACCCTATCGGTGGGGCTGTTTCTGCCGACATAGATTTTGTTGATCCTCTAATCCGCAAATCACGGCGAATGATAAACGATACCCTAATCAGGATGGGCTCTTCTAAACGCATCTGGTGGCCTGATGAGGCTCCTGTGCCGATTGTTGAAAGTTTCCCCACTGCTGTAGATATTGTTGCGTCGCACGAGGCTCCGCTTTCGTTTGCACCGCCCCTTGTGCGGGCCGATTATGTGCGAGATGAATCTTGGATGAAGATTGTTGAATCGCGTAAATACTTGGATTATGTTTTGCAGATTGTCAAACCGACCTTGTGGTTTTACGGGCATTATCATTGCTGTTATGAGGGAAATTATCAAAAAACACATTATCGCTGCCTCGATATTGCCGAGATGGTGCAAGTTGTTTAAAAATTATAGCATGCGTCTGTAATTGTCGTGTTAGTGCGATATATTTGTATTATGCTTGACAAAAATTCATCATCTGAAATTACGCCGAAAAATCGTGAAGATTTGATTCGGCTGATTAGTGAAACAATCAAAAATGATGGTCCGAATTGTGACCTAAATTTTATCGATGTATCCTGTCTCGATGATATGAGAGGCGTATTTTCTTACCCAAATCAAATTTTTAACGGAGACATCTCGCGGTGGGATGTGTCTAACGTGAAAAACATGTCTCATATGTTTTTCAACTCTCAATTTAATGGGGATGTTAGTCAATGGAATGTTTCCCATGTAACAGATATGTCGAGCTTGTTTGAAAGATCCGTTTTTAACGGTGATATAAGTCTTTGGAATGTATCGAATGTTGAAAACATGCATGCGATGTTTCTGAATTCTCAATTTACAGGAGATATAAGTCGATGGAATGTATCCCGTGTAACAAATATGTCTCACATGTTTTGGAAATCGCAATTCAATGGCGACATTAGTCAGTGGAATGTGTCGAATGTTGTTACAATGTATGGGCTTTTCGCTTATTCGCAATTTAATGGTGATATAAGCCAATGGAAAACGTCCCGTGTGAGTGACATGTCCTTTATGTTTCTGTGTTCCCAATTCAACGGTAATATTAGTCAATGGAGTGTGTCGAGCGTAACAGATATGTCTTGGATGTTTTGGAATTCTCAATTCCGAGGCGATATATCTCGATGGAATGTTCTTGACGAAGCGAATTTAAAACGATTGAAATAAAACTATGCGACGCTATTTGTCATATTTTATATATATTTAATGGAAAATAAATCCAGGAGAAAATATGGCAGATATGACTCGCGGCGAAAGGACGGTGCAACTCTTTGCGAAGGTGATTTCGAACCCTGACAAGAAATTTACCGTTAGCGATTTGATGACTTCGTTTGAAATTCCAGAAGGCGAACGTCGCAATGTTCAGCGTGACATGAGGTTCCTTTCGGAAATGGATGGCGGTCGCTATATTGCTGTTGAAACGGTGGGGCGCACGGCTTACTATACCTCGGCACTCCGCAATGCAGAAAGACTCCTGTTCCCGAACTTTGAAAATACGATGCTGCATTTTGTGTTTCTGAAGCGCATCGCGAACATTTATCCGGCCACTAGCGAAATTATCACGCAGCTTCTGGAGCGCATCGAAAAAAGTCTGCCGCACAGCGAACAAAAATCCCTTCAGTTACTCGGTGATGCGCTGAACACTAAAATTCTTTTTATGGGGGCGCCTCCGGATTTTGAAGAGGACTCCAGTGAAAAGATTCGTGTTATTTTGCAGGCCATTCACGAACATCGCAAAATCGATGTAACCTACAAGACGGAAGAAGGCGAAAGGCAATCGACCCGAATTCCGCTGATGATCATTATCTACGAAGACGACCTCTATGTAGGTTGCCAACGACAGGGTGGCGAGACCTATACGCTTAAGTTCCGCCGAATCAATGAAGTCAAGCTTTCGAAAGAAACGTTTGTCGAAGAACCGAAGATTCTTGATAAACTCCGCAGACAGGTGGTGTCTGGAGCAGCGTTCATGGGGAGCCAGGAGCCGAAACTTGAAGATATAGAGATTGAGTTCAAGAGCCGGACAATCCTCTATCTCGACGAAAATCCGTTTAACCGTTCTATGAAAATTGGCAAGCCGAAGAACGGAAAAGTCACGGTGAAACTGAAAGCTGAAGTAAACAAGCTCCTGTTCAACTGGATTGTCTCTTTTACGGATGCCGCCCGCGTCATAAAGCCGCTCTCTTTGCGTAATAGTCTTAAGGACTATGCGAAATACCTGCTGGAAAATTACGGCGAATAATTTTATTTGTCGCTTTTGTAAAAATTAGTATGTATTAGTGAATGGATTTTCCCTAAAAAAGAAGGAGTATGGAAAATGGCTAAAAATATTGAAGAAAGAATAACCGAAAGACCGGTTCTAGAAAAATTTGCAGAGAAAAAAAGGTGGTGTGAATTAATCGATGCCTCCGAATTAATAGCAGCAATAAAAGACAAAAAAAATCCTAAAGAATTATTAGGAGATGATGCGGAAAATCCAGGGTGCTATAAATGGTGGGCTAAAAAAGATGATGTAGAAATATTGTTGAGTAAAATATTATTTGACGATGAAAAACATAAAAACATATTTAGTGAAACCGATTACAGTCAAATTTTTGAAAATGAAGAAAATTTATACTGCATCTATGTTGGTAAAGCGAATAATCTATATGACCGTTTGAGTAAGCAGCACGCCAAGAATACAGAAACGTCAACACTTCGAAGAACGATATGTTCATTGACGTGTAATCAAGATGACACGTTGGAGAAAATCAATAAATCGATTGATGATTGGTTGAATAAATTCAAAGTGCAGTATTTCCCGCTTTTTAAATGCGAACGAACTATGGAAAAAAGTGGTAAAAATCAGGTTGTTTACAGATTAAAAGGTGTAGAAATAAAAGGTGAAAAAAAAGAACTTTCTTTACTTGATTTGGAATACTTCTTTATTAATAAAAAATTCCACATACTAAATGTGAAAGAAAATGACTTTGCCGATTATACTGAGGAAAAGTTGGACGAAAAAACGATTGACAATATCAAAAAAATCGTAGCCACTTTAAAAAAATGCAAATGGTCCAAAAAGAAAATTGTTGAAATAAAGAAGAAAAATTAGATTGGTCTACCACCATTGAAGTTTGCGATAATTATGACTGATTCTATTAATGATTTGATTGAATCAACTTGATGTTGCCTGAAAAACTTTAAAATTTCTTCATTTTAAATAGAATCTTTAAATGATTGATTAGGATTGTCAAAAAAATCTTTGACAATCCTTTTACAAAATCTCCTTGTTTTTTGATAATATTTATGCGTATATTGGTATATATGCATAAATTGCGGCCGAAAATGGCCAAAATCGGCAAAAAACACGAAAAAAAGGAGATTTTTATGTCCCAAATCGTTAGAGAAGGGTTCGCGCAGTTCTGCAAGCGCCAGAAGGCAGGCTTGCTCCTTGTCGGAGAAATCCAGAAACAAGAAAAGAAGGACCAGGAGGCACTCCTCGATGTCCAGGAAAAGCGGTTCGAACGCAAGTACAACCTGTTCTACGAGAACCTTGATCTCATCATGAGGCACAAGGATGAAATTATCGCGACGCCCCGCTACGCGAACATAGATGCCCATTACCTGCTGGAGGGCGGTGGTTGCTATGTCGGCAGGCTCTGCACCTCAAGGCAGATCAACATCGCGGGGACGCTTATCACGTTCAATCTCAAGCTGGGAACCTTGCTCAAAATTTGGGAAACAGGTCAGTTCCGCATCGCCTGCAGGTGCGGGGAGACGGCTGTTATTCGGCGCTTTGTCGGGTCTCCGCTTTCGGGCGGGTCGAACGCATCGGCGATATGCCCCAAGTGCAAGGCAGAAATCCATGTCAAGAATCGGAGCTTCGGCAAGTACTACTTTTTCGCGGCGGGAAAGCTGAACGAGGATATCGAAATGGTCGTGAAGAACCTTATCGCCAAGTGGACCATTGCCGAAGTGGAATACCAGAAGAAGGTTGCCGAGGGCAATTGGCTAGATCCTAAAATTGCGAGTGATTTCAAGGGCGACGGTGAAGTCTGCAATCTCGAGACTCTGCTGCAGGACCTTTGGCAGAAGGAACTTGAAGAGGCAAGAAAGGCTTAAAAACGGAGGCGTCATTATGGCGGTAAAGATACAGGAAGGCTTTGCGTTGTTCAGCAAGCGCATGGATGCGAAGGCGTACATCGAAAGCGAAGATGAATCCCTCGACAATATGGAATCGCAAAAGATTCTCGAAATCAAGAGGGAACGCGACGAACGCAAACGCAAGTTGCTGTTTGACAACCTCGACTTGATTTTGCGACACCGCGACGAAATCATGAAAACGCCGCGGTATGCAAAGATCGATGCGCATTACGCGTTGCGTGGTGGCGGCGCCTATATTGGCCCGATTGCGATGCGGCGAAGATTCTGTGCCGCCGGGGTTTCGGTTACGGTGGGTATCACGCTGGGCTCGCTTCTCGAGATTTGGGGAACGGCAACGTACAAGGTGAATTGCAGTTGCGGCAATACCGCCTACATCCGCTCCTTCGGCGGCTCGCCGCTTACGGGGATGTCTGTTGCGGGGGCCGTTTGCCCGCATTGCAAGAACGAGATTCACGGAATCCGGAGCAGGCCCTTTGGCGATTATGTTCGGCAGGTGTTGAACGCTCTCGATCGCGAAAAGGCGGCGGTCTCGCAGGCGTTTACCTCGGGGGTATTCGGCAAGTTCAGCGAGCAGTGTAGCCTGGAAAAGATGATTTCGGAACTGAAGTTGCGGGAGATTTGACAAAATGCCCGTTTTGTGCGATAATAGATATTAGAACAATAATTGAGTAACTATATTCTTACCATGCTACACTTGAAATTTGCGCTGAATCTGGAACATCTCGCTGACGAGATGATTAAAGCAATCTCTAAAAAATGGAACGACCCGTTCAATGCGCCGGTCGTGATATTTCCGGACCCGAAACTAGAACAGTGGTTCCGCCTACGCTGGATGAAAACAAAGGGCGTACTCGCTAATCTGAACAAGAGCACCATTGACAGGTTCCTGTTTCAGATTCTTGTGGGTGACGATCGCAAATTGAAAAAGCTTTCGTCTGAGATGCTTGCGAATGTTATCATGGCGTATTTGTTGGGTAAAGACGAAAATGGCAAGCCCAATTATATGACCTTGGATCCCAAGGTTGCCGAGTATCTTACCAAGAAAGAAAAGGCGAATGGCGAAGAACGAGTTCTGGACGAAGTTCGGCTTTATGATTTTGCAAATAAATTGGCGGGACTTTTCCTAGAATACGAAACGAGCCGTCCTCAGGGCTTTCTGCAGGCAAAAGGAATTCTTGATTATTGGTCAGAGGATGTTCTAAGGAAATCTGGTGAACTGGATGATTTCTTTGTGAAAAAGACCTGGGACAAAGAAACCAAAATAGACAAAGATGTGCCGGTTGATAACGAATCATGGGAGAAAACCCTCTATTCCAAGATTTTCCATAATGTGAACGGAGATTCTCTACTGACGCGTGTTTTCGCAAAAGCAAATGGCGAATCAGAGGAAAATAAACAAATCAAGTACTTGACTTTGCCTTTCCTTTATAATGAGTGCCTTGATTCTGAAGGTAAACCTCAATTCAAATACAATTCTAAAGCGCCCGTCTTTATTTTGGGTCTGTCGGGCATGGGCCAGTTCTACCGAATTGTCCTACGTGAATTTGCAAAGCAACACGAAGTGTATGCCTACATCCAGAATCCGTGTATGGAGTTCTGGGAAGATCTTGACGCGTCCGCCATTGTTCCCAAAATTGTAGAGACTCATGAAGATGACAAAATTACAGAAACGGAAGACACCCTTTCTGAAAACGAGAACAGTCTTCTTCGGTATTGGGGAAAGTCCGGCAGGGACAATATTAAGCTCTGGTGCCTTACGGATGATTATTCCTCATGCGATTTCACAAAAGATGAGCATTTAGAATTGCTTGACGAAAAACAGGAGTCGCCGAAAGACCTTTTTCATGCGGTTCAATATTTGGTCGCGAAAAGACAGAACGTATTCAAAGAGAAGCAGATTGAGGGAAATAAATTCAAGAAAAAAGAAGGGGACGAGTCTCTTACGGTAACAGCGGCCCCGAGTAAGCTGCGTGAAGTCGAAGCGTTGCATTCTTCGATTTGCAAGTTGCTTTTGAATGGCGTTCATTCAAACGATATCTTGGTCGTGTCTCCAAACTTGCAGGAATATAGCCCGTTCATATATCAGATTTTTGATCAGGCCAAAAATGCGGCTGAAAATGGTGATGAAACGATTGTTCATATCCCTTATACGATCGTAGATTCCATTTCTAAGGATTCGCTCGTTGGCGCAGTCATAAAAAAGCTTTTCCAGGTTCGAAAGGAACATTCTGTTTCGCGAGCGGATTTTTTTGACATGGCTCGCAATCCTGTTGTTCAGGCGACTCGAGGCATTACTCCTGATATGGTGGCAATATGGGATACCTGGATTACGGACATGAACGTCTATCGTGATAGACCGAAACAAAAATTCGAGCCTTGGCAGTGGGCTGTAAAAAGGATGCTCTTGGCTCGTCTGACGACGAGGACGAAGGTAATTGACGATAAAGTCTATACGCCTTACGCGAATATGAACAGCACGGATGATTCCTTGCTGATGAAGTTTATCAGTACTGTTGAAGACCTTGAACGTTGGACGAATGCTTTTGAAGATGGAATCGCGGAAAGTGATTCGGAAACCTTGCTTGAGATGCTTAATAGTTGGGTTAATATGAAGAATGTGCCCGATGACCTTGTCGGGGAACGTGCTGCGTATTTTGAAGTTTGTAAGGCACTCAATCGTCTGAAGTACATATTCTATGCAGGAACGACCGAAAAGATTCCGATGGAGATCGTCAGGGAAAGTATCCTTGAAGCAGCGACTGTTTCGGAATTTAGCTTCGGGAACCTTTTCGTGAATGGAATTTCGTTCATGAAGTTTGCGCCCAATAGAGTGATTCCGGTAAAGCATTTGTTCTTCCTGGGTGCTGATGTAGATCATTTCCCAAGTGACGATTCGTTTAATACATTAGATTTGCGTAGGCAAGTTCGTCCGTGGCCGGGTGACGACACTGGTGTGAATCGCAATCGCTATGCCTTCTTATGTCAGCTGATGTGTACGTCTGAGAGCTTCCATATCAGTTACCAGAATATGAACCTTGCCAAGGATAGCGAAATTTATCCGTCTCCGATTATTAACGACTTGAAGAATTTTGTTGCGGGTTTTGCCGAAAAGCAGAAAGATAAATTGACGGGCGAAGAATTGGAACCGCTGCATACCGAAAAGATTCCTCTTGACGAAACTCGCAGCAGGGATTGCTTGTTCACAAGACGTGGACGCAGATACATGGAGTCAATCGAATGTATTCGCACAAATGCATCTGAAACTCGCAAAACGCCATGCTGCAAGAGTTCTGGCGACTCTTCTGCCACTAAGTATCCAGATAAGGTTTCGATATCTCAGATGAAACAGTATCTGAATGATCCGTTCCAGTTCTACATAGGCCGAATGCTGCGTTTGGAAAAAATCGAAAACGATCCAACTGAAGAATATGTTGAACCGATTAGCTTGAGCAATTTGGACGAAACTGTATTCTTGAAACAAGCGGTGTATATTGAAAAGGGACTGGACAAGGATTATGAAAGTGTAGACGTCTATTTTGATGGGCTTAAATCGCAAGGGAATATTCCTTCTGGAAAGTTCGGCGAAGGAATGAGTGACACGATAAAAGCCCGTGCGGATGTGATAAAAGCTGAATTGGACCGCTTCTTCCCTGCCTGCGACTATACTTGTAAATCGGTTGAACTGAACGAATGCATTACTGACCCTGATGGGTCAAATTCTGACTCTAAGAGATTAGAATTTATGTTGCAGGGCAATATTCCGCTAGTCTTTTCGTCCGAAGAAAAATGCGCGATTGTAAATGTGAGCAATTCGGATAGTTTGGGCGTGTACAAGTACTTGGATTCTTATATTGGCGCCCTGGGTTTGATTGCTGCCGGTAAAGCAGAATCTGTAGATTTGTTTATTGCAACAGGAACTTGTCAAGATCCGGAATCCTATAACGCAAATGTATGCAGCGTAAGCGTTCCCGCATCTGAGGCAAAGGAAATTCTTTGCTGCATTTACAAGAAATCCTTTAAGGATCTTGATAATAAGATTTTGCCTATTTCGCTTCTCTGCTCTGATATAAAGAATTATGAAGAACTTAAGGCTAAACTGGCCGATGAACGTAGGGGACCGTGGGCGTATTTTGCTGGCAAGGATCTCTTTATCAATGAGCTGGAAAAGTACTCTGGGTATTCGAGCGAAGGCTTTGCTGACGAATGGGCTAAAGCCTGCGATAAACAAAAAGATTTATTGGGCGAATTAAAGAACAAGATTGAAGGGTGATAAAAAATGAGCGATAAGACTGTGTTGAAATCTTTTGATATTGAGAAATTTTCTCCGGAACAGGATCAGTATATTGAAGCTTCTGCTGGTACAGGAAAAACTTATACTATCCGAAAAATTTCGGCTGAACTGGTCAGGAACAATATCCCCCTTTCTGAAGTCCTTTTTGTTACGTATACGGAAAAGGCGGCGGGCGAAATGCGTGACCGTATCCGTGAAGAAATGAATGAGTGTGTGGAAAAGGCTTCGCCGGCAGAAAAGCGCCTGTTTGAGCGTGCTTGCCAAGATGTTGACAAAGCCATGATTGGAACGATTCATTCGTTCTGCCGTAAGACCTTGCATGACTTTGCCTACGAGGCAAACGTCCCGTTTGATATGGAAAACGCCGATGATCAAGCCGCAGAAGCGGTTATCGACAGGTTGATTCGTGATGAATGGGAAAAAGACATATGCAGCTTGCCGAGAGAGACTGCTTTGCCTAAAGATGTTGAATATATCAAGATTATGTTGAAAAAGGCGTTGAAAGCGTACTCTCCAGAAAAAGAACCTGTTTTCCCGGCGACAAATGTTCAGGAATGGATAGATCACAATCCGACCGCAAAAAAACATTTTGATGTGTTGCAACAAAATTCGCGGGCAATATTTTCGGGAAACAAGGGTGGCGAAAAAACAGTTGAATTTCTGATAGGATCAATGCTCAAGAGCAAGGGGAAATTGGTCAACGGGAACAGTTTCGGCAGTCAGCTTGCATCCGTTAGCGCTGATTCTCCAGAAAAGCAAAAAGAGGTTACTGAAGCGCTGAAATATTTCTATCCCTTAAAAGTTACCTTGTTGGATTCGGACACTGCGAAACGACTTGGATTCCTGAATCGAAGAATGACGGAACTCTATGAACTTTGGCAGCAGGAAAAGGCTCGTCAAAAGGCGCAGTCTTTTGACGATATGATCTCGGCGGTGCGTGAGGCGGTTTGCCCGAATGGCAAGGCTCCTGAAACACCGACTTTCCTGTGCAAGAAAATTCGCGACGCCTACAAGATTGCCATCATTGATGAATTCCAGGATACTAACGAATTCCAATGGAATATCTTTGAAACGGTGTTCTTGAATAGCGAAAAAAATCATCTGATTGTCGTCGGTGACCCTAAGCAGTCCATTTATAGTTTTCAGGGTGCCGATTTGCAGGTCTATCGCAAGGCTACGAAAAGTATCACAAACGGAAGTAAGCTGGCGACCAATTTCCGTTCGTCAATCTCGATGATTAAGGCGTGTAATTCGATGTTCTCTGTTGGCGACGAATCGGGGTATCCGTTCTTGCCAAAGGGCGATTTTTCGGATTCTGAATATCCAAAAAATGTTGAAGATCAGCGTCAAAATGCTGTGTTCAATGGAAAGGAAACGAAACCGATTTGGATTTCGCCCATTGTTCCCGAAAAGGGCTTTGCTCGCTTTGCTGTCCAGAAGATTATTGAATGTTGCAAGGAAACGGACGACAAAACTGCCTTGCAGGTGTTTGATCGAGGGAAAACGGAACCGCGAAACGTAAATTTCTCGGATTTTGTCATTCTCGGAAGAACAAGACCGGAAATGAACGAGATCAAGAAATGTCTTACGGCTGTCGGTATCCCCTTTGTGCTGTATAAGGATACATCGCTTTTCAATTCTCGCGAATGTGCAGAATGGATTTCCGTTTTAAGGGTGCTTGCGGCTCCAAATCTGTCTGGCTATAGCAGCAAATTGTTGAATAGTGTTTTCGTCTCGGATTTCTTTGGGATGGACTTGCTCAATTTGAGTGACGATCCCCAGAAGAATACGGATGAAAAAGTGCTCTCGCAAATAGCCTATTGGAGATTGTTGGCTTCAAAGAAACAGTGGACCGAGCTTCAGGAGCAGATTTACGAAGACACCTGTGTAGAACAAAAGCTGAGTAGTCCGTCAAGATTGCAAGATTTGATGAAACTTCGCCAAATTGGCAACTACATCTTTGGCTACCTGTATGAGAAAAAGGTGACGCTTCAACAAGCGATCAAGCATTTAGAAACATTGTCTAAGAACAATAAGGAGGCCAGTGACGAAGAAAGGAATCTTGTTGCGAAGGGAACGGATTTTAAGGCCGTGAGATTGATGACTATTCATGCTTCGAAGGGCTTGGAATTTCCGGTTGTTATTTCTTGTGCGGGTTTCAAGGACGTGAATACTCACGCCGAGGGGCCGTTTGTTTTTTCTGCAGAGGAAAAGAACGACGGTGTCTCTCAAAAGTATGTTGGATTCGGCAAGGATGCCAAGAACAGCCGCCAAAGTGAAGAAGTTGTTGAATGGCATCGCCTAC
The DNA here is from genome assembly GCF_900142545.1 of Fibrobacter sp. UWT2. Classification (NCBI taxonomy): domain Bacteria; kingdom Pseudomonadati; phylum Fibrobacterota; class Fibrobacteria; order Fibrobacterales; family Fibrobacteraceae; genus Fibrobacter; species Fibrobacter sp. UWT2. The sequence goes on from NZ_FRBF01000003.1 coordinate 86,908, forward strand.
TTTATGTAGACTATACGCGAGCATCGTCTCTCCTGATTTTGCCGCAATATGACGTGTGGTATGAATGCGCCCAAGAGAAAAATCCAATCACAAATAGAAACGTTAACGTTTATGAAACCCGTTATGGCTTGAGAATGCAAAAGCTGAGACTCAATGAGGGGAAACCCATTATTGATGGCGGTTCCTCTTGGACTTTCCTAGCTTATGCTCATGACAAACTTTGCGAAGAAAATGAATTCGCCGCGCTTTGCGAATGGGATGGCTCCTGGGATGTAGATGCTCTCAGAAAGGAAGTGGCTGCTGAACTGGCATTCTTTAACAAGGATGAAAAAAAGGATACCTCTGAGTTGCCGAGTGATGAGATTCTCAAGGCGATTCGTAAAACGCTCAAGGACTCAAGCCTTTACCAACATTCGTATTCGTCTATTGACAAGAAATCTTCTGGTATTGATATCCAGTCGGCCGATGGCGATCGACAGAATCGTTCCGGCGATGAACCCGACGACGAGTCTGTTTTTGAAGTTGCTGAAGATTCCGATTACCCGCGCGGAAATCTTTATGGCGAAGCCCTTCACCAGGTCTTTGAAGAACTTGATTTTGTGCGAATTGGTAGCATGTCTTTGGATGAAGCTCAAAAAGATGCGGAACTTCTTGATCTTATTACGAATAAGTTCTTGTCGCAGGGCCTGCCTATTGGCAAACACCCCAATTGGATGACTAGGACTGTTGAAATTATTTGGAATACGATGAATGCATCGCTCCAAGAAATTCACGGAACAGAAAAGACGGGAAAAGTGTTCAACCTTAAGGAATTGGAATCTTCACAACGTCTTGCTGAAATGGAGTTCCGTCTCAAGGCGGGCGATGACGGGGATGAGGTCCTTAAGACTTTTACGAAAGGCTTTATGGACTTGGTCTTTGTTCGTAAGGATGGCGATAAGGAATACTATTCCGTTTTGGACTGGAAATCAAATTTATTGAAGCAATACGATCCCGAGTCCAGTTTTGAGGCGGTAAAGGAACATTATTCCATTCAGATGGTTTTGTATTCCTACTGTCTCATTAAGTGGCTGTGTTCTATATGGGAAGAACCTTCGCCAGATAAAGTGTACAAGGAAAATTTTGGTGGCATCTACTATGTGTTTGCGCGTGGTTGCCAGAAAGAAAAGACGAATGGCGTTTATGCGCATACCTGGCCGTCTTTTAAGCAATTAGAAGACGCATATAAAGAAATTGAAGTTTTGATGCGTTCTCGTCGCAAGGTAGAGGTGAAAAAATGACAAGAGAAGAAATGCGTAAAAAACTGGATGGCTCAGTACAAGACTTTTTCAATCTGCTGTGCGAAATGCGTGGCACATCTTTGCTGAATGAAAAATTAGTTGAGTTCTTGGCTGATGTGCGTCAAGATGACAATGGATATTCCACCGCTGCACAGAAGGTCTTGCACATATTCTTCTCGCTGACTAACGATGGCAATACCTGCATCTCCCTGAACCCAGAGAGCCTACTTGTCAAGTGGAAAATCAAGTGGGACGGGCTTGTCTTGCTTGCTTCTCAGAATCAGGAATCTGACAAATCGCGCTACTTGTCTGCAGAAGATTTTAAGCCCGTAATTGATGCTGGCTGTGCCGAATTGCAGGGGAATGTCAAATCACCGCTCGTCATTGAAAATCTCAAAAAGGATGGAAAAACTGAGCCGTTCCTGTTTACGGAAAAGTACCTGGATGCCAAAAAACTTATTGAGCTATGCTTCCGGAAACAAGATGAAAACGGCAAGAAGAATGAACAATGCGTATTTAACGGCGATGTTCATTCGGACAATCTTGGAAGTTGCAAGAAGGAAATAGAGTCCCTCATCAAAAAGGAATGTCTTAAAGAAGGGCCAGATAAGTTTGATTTAAAAGTGGATCAGGACAAGGCAATTGTCAAGGGCGAAAAACAAAATCTAATCATTACGGGTGGACCGGGTACCGGCAAGACTACGGTCGTATTCTTCTTGCTTTGGAAATTGCTGAAAGAACATCCGGAAATGCTTGGATGGGATATTCATTTTGCTGCTCCGAGTGGCAAAGCCTCTGACCGCCTGCGTGAAAGTATTGGTGAAAACTTTGACATGCTTACCGAGGATGCCCAGAAGGATCCTGCCGTGGTTCGCCTTAAGAATGTCGATAGCTATTTAACGTTACACCGTCTTTTGAGCTATAATCCGCAGACAAATAGTTTCCGGTACAGCCAAAAGTCCCCATTTGCCGAAAAGTCCATCTTCGTGATTGACGAAGCGAGCATGATTGACCTTTCCCTTTTTGCATCTTTCATGCAGGCGTTGCCGAAAAAAGACTTTAGGCTCTATATCCTTGGTGACAAGGACCAGCTGCCGTCTGTTGACGCGGGTGCCGTACTAGGTGAAATTCTTGAACTCGATAAGAACAGCGTCGTTGAACTTACCGAATCAAACCGTTTTGACAAAGATTCCAAAATCGGCCGCCTTTCTCGATATATTCAGAAAAAGTTGCCTGAAGAAGAGCTTCAGTTCAAGTTGGAATGGCTGCCGTGGGATACGAAAATGCAGCTCTGGAATCCGAAGGAACCCGATGAGATAAACTTGCTGCGTTTGGGAGACGGGGAAAAGAAGTTGACTTATGCTGAAGAAGAGTCTGAACTGCAGGGATTGATTGGCGCCTGGGTTAAGAGATTTTATAAGGGTTCCGATTCCGATTTGACTGGGTTGGCGAAAAAGATTCGCCCGGAACAGACTCCGGAAAATATTGCCAACTGCGAAGCCTTGTGGAAATTGGCAGATGCTGCGCGTATTCTTTCGGCAGAACGTCGCGGCTTGCGCGGTGTTGAGAATCTGAACAGAATGGTCATCAAGGCACTTGGAAAAAAGGAAAATGAACCATTTGATGGTCAACTCATGATTCTGACAAAGAATCAGTCTTATTTTGACCTATACAATGGCGATTCCGGTGTCGTAGTGAATTGTGATGCGCGGCCGATGCTCATGATCAAGCGAAAAGGCAATTTCGTTTTCTACCCGATTTCACTTTTGCCGAGTGATTCAATAGAAACCGCATTTGCAATTACCATTCATAAGTCGCAAGGCTCGGGTTATCCGAATATTATGATGTTCTTGCCGATGAGTGAAGGTCATCCGTTGTTGAATCGTCAGATTCTTTATACGGGTGTAACGCGTACTAAGAAACAGAGCCTCTCCATCATCGCCACTCCCAAAACCTTCAAATCTGCCTGCGAGACGGTCATCGAGCGCGACACGGGTATCGAACTATAAAAAACGCGGCAGTGATGCCGCGCTTTTTGTTTATGTTTAGTTCCCGTATCTACAGGCTGCGATGATTTTCGTTCCGTAAATGTCCCATACAGGGTCGGAGTAATTGTAGAATGGTTCTGCGCCGTTCGCATCAACGTATTCTTTGTTGAGGGGCGCGATTTTGATTTCGCAGGTGATTTCGCTGTACGTGTCGCTAACGATGGCCCCGTTCTCAAGGGCGCAATATTCGGTAAAGTTCCTTTTGACGAGGGCGAGTTCTTCGGCCGGCATTCGATTGAAATCATTATCGCTCCATGTCTTTGTGACGGTATTGCCGTTCAAGAAAACGGTATAGGAATGGGCTTTCTCGACTTCACCCAAGGAATCACTTATAAAGTTTTGGCAGCGAATGGATTCAGAGATGTTTGTGTACGTGTAGTACACGATTCCGTTGTCTAGGGGCACGCCGTTATTTCCGCATTCGTACGTGAACTCTGTTTCAACGCACCAATTATCTACTTGGATTTCCTTGGAAAGCGGATTGCCGTGTAAGTAACTGGCAAGTTTTTCTTCGTCTTCTGAAAGGAATTTCTGATCATCTTCTTCATCAATTATAACTGAGGGGTCGCCGTCTGGGGATTCTCCGTCTTCTATAGGCTCTCCACAGATATCTATAATCTGCTGTGCGTATTTTTTCCAATGAGTATCAAAGTATTGCATGCCTCCCGGAGTAATTTCGGTCTTCATTGGAGCCGGCAATGTGCAAGCGAATTGGTGCCGGCCTTGGAATAACGGGTCTTCTTCTACAACAATGCCTCCGTCAAGGGTGCAGTCTTGCTTGAATGATTCTGGCGACAGGGTGTCGGGAATGCTGTAGTACTTTGTGACAGCGGTATCGGAAACGGCAACAGAATAGACGAACCACGTCTCCTTCGTTTCGCAGAAAATAGATTCGAAATTAGTCTTGTAGACATGCTTCAGCTCGCCGTTTTCTGTCCGGATTCCAAAAGGCGAATCGTGAATAATGTCGAACGAGGTGTCCAAGCATTCGGTGCATTCCGGATTTGGTTTCAACGTGTCGTTTTCCAGCCATGTTTGAAAGGTGGAGTCGGCGTTTAGGGCGTTGAAGGTGCTGGTCTGTTCGTCAGTGCCGGTGACTTTGGAGTCGCTGCAGGCGGTAAACAGCGAGGCCGCAAATAGCATGCCCGCGGCGGCGAGTTTTGTGGTGAAGTATTTCATGGTTTCTCCTCCTATACTTTGTCTGTCAACGGGAAAAGTTGCAGATTCAAACGGTAAACTTGGTTAATGTTTTTACAGCCGTTGGCGAGGGCGATAACGCGCTTGCGGCATTTGTCGATTTCTTCGGAAATGCGTGCGAACGTCGGAGCGTCGACCCCCATGGTGACGCCCGAAATGTTCTTGTCCTTCGCCTCTACCTTGTCAATCGCTTCTTTCGCAAGGTCGGTCATTTCGCGGTTCATGGAGCGGAGCGCCAGCGGAATTGCCTCGGTAGACCCGGTAATGGCCTTGTCCGCTTGACGGTAAGTGTTCTCGCCGGTTTCTTCGAGGAACTTTGCCTTGGTCAAAAGTTCAAGCGAATCGCGTACTTGTTGCGCCGTAAAAATGTGCTTGATTTTTTTTGCCATGTCCTTGGGAAGTGCCCCCGGCATGAGTGGCGCTAGTTCGCGGACAATGGAATTGATGGCCGATTCGTAGTAGGCGAACGTGTCGGCGTCGATTACGCGGGCCTTCTGTTCTTTGGCAATCCGGGTGAGCTCCGTAAACGCAGCCTTTTTCTTTTCGTCGTTCGTGGCGTTCCCGAATTCCACCATCTTTTCAAAGTAGGTGAACTCGTAGCCCGAAAGGTCCATGGCGTTTGCGACTCGCGGGAGCCCGACGCGGCTCAGGCTGCTTTTGCCTTCGCAAACCAGCTTCAGGTACGAGGGCGAGGCGAATCCGGCGCTCTTCGAAAAATCTCGCCAAGTAAAGCCTGACTTTTTGCGTTCTTCGTAAAAGTCCCGCATGTAAAGCCGGTAATCTTGGTATTCGGTGATAGGTTTCATGTTGATTTCCTCCTGCTTCTAATATAGCTCTAAAAATCCAAAAGTCAATAGATGATGATACAAAAACGTTGAAATTTGTCTAAAAATACAGAAAAATGTGATGTGATAAAAATATTTTTATGCGAATGAAACAAAATGCGACCTATATGATACAGGGCCTAGACGAGGGGTGTTGAGAATTGCTGTTGAAAATTATGCAACGGAACTTTGTAACTCTCAACGGATTGTAAACATTTTCTATCTATATTTGGGTAAATTATGGCTATGCCCGAAGTATTAGACTATTTGGAATACCGCGAGTTCCTGAAGGATTGGTTTGTCGAAACCAAGAAAGGCAGCCCCTTCACCTCGTACCGCTATCTTGGTCAGAAGACCGGCGTAGACCCGGCCTGGCTTGTGCGCGTATTCCAGAAAGAGGGGCATTTGAACGAAGGCACGCTCCCGGCGTTCATCCGTATTTGCGGACTCGACGACCGCCGTGCCGAATACTTCAAGACTTTATACCGTTTCAACAAGACCAAAGCCAAGCAGACTCTTTCGGAACTGTACTATCGACTCATGGAATTGCGTTCCATGGAAACCCGAATCCTGTCGACGCCGGAACTTTCGTATTTCGGCAGTTGGGCTTGTGCCGCTCTCCGCGCCTTGATTGGCATTACCAAAGATACTAGCGATATCGGCAAGCTCGGCAAGAGCTTGAATCCTGCCATTTCTCAGGACGAAGCACGCTCTGCCCTTGGCATTTTAAAGCAGCTTGGCCTTGTCGTGCCCGATGGCAACGGCGGTTGGAACATTACCGATCAGATTATTAGTACGGGTGGCGAAGTCAAGAGCCAGGCGGTTCGCGACTTCCACAGGCATACGATTGAACTCGCCCAGGAATCCATCGACCGTCATAAACCCGAAGAACGCGATATTTCTTCTGTGGTGTTTACTGCCGACGAATCCGACTTGCCTGAAATCCGTCACCGTATCGAAGAATTCCGTAGAGGTCTGTTGCAGTTTGCACGCAAGAGCGAACGCGCCGACCGTGTGTATGCTTTAAATATTGCGATGTTCCCTTTGTCCGACAAGGTGGACGACCCCGATACCGGAGCCGCTCCGCAAAACAAGGGGGTGTAATGCGCAACCTCAATGAAAATTTGTATTTTTGGGATGTGTTGAAGAAGACCCCCGCAAATATGGTTAAGTGCACTCTGCCCTCGATCCTTGCCCTCTCTCTGGGCTTTGGACTTTTGGCATGTGGCGATACCAAGACGGCGGGCGGCGGCCCCAGCGGTACCGAAGCGGGTAACGCGATTACGGCTGAGATTATCACGGCAGACAAGTCTCCGGCAGCCTTGGCTAGAGTCCGCTTGATGGACAGCGAAGGCCTGGATAGCGAAAAGGCTTATTCTGCTGAAACCGACAAGAACGGCAAGGTGGTGATCGAAGGCGTTGCCGACGGTGACTACACTCTCGAAGCAAATCTCAAGGGCGAAGCCCTGCAGGTGCTGGTAAATGTTTCTGGCTCCAACGTAGATTTGGGCAAGGACCAGCTTAAAAAGATGGCCGCGGTTTCTGGCACGGTGGGCGACTCCGCCAACGGTGTTGTCAAGGTTCGCGGTATGAAGCATTCCGCCAAGGTTGTCGACGGTGCCTTTACGCTGGATTCCCTTCCGGAAGGTGCTTTGAGCCTCGTGTTCATTTCGGATGCCGACAATAATGACACAAGCAGCACGTACCTGAAGGTCGAAGCGGGTAAGGAATCCAAGTCCAGCACGTTCGCCGACGAAAGCCGCGCCCTGTTGCTCGAAGACTTCCAGGATTCCAACTACCAGAACCGCTTTATGCCGGCCCGCACCTATGACGGTGGTTGGTGGTATTATGCCTACTCTGCCAAGAATGTGACCTCCGACTATGTTATCGGTGAAAACCACATCTTTACCTTGGCAAACGAAGATGGCAACATCTGCGCTCATGTGGGTGCGCATTTCGGCCGTGCGATTGAAGATTCTACGGGTGCCACCATTTCTCCGTGGGCAACCATAGGTATCGAATTGGGCAAGAGCGACAAGGCTCTCTGCAACGACATCTCTTCTGTTGACTCCATTGCGTTCCGCATCAGGGGTATCGGCTCTGTCAACTTTAGCGTGGTCGACGACCATGTGGCTTCCGCGCAAAAGAAGCTTTCCAAGACCGAGGTCGAGCTCGGTAGCGAATGGGAACGAGTCAGTATTCCGCTGGAAGGTGAAAAGGAAGCCTACAAGTGCGTGAACCAGTTGGTTTGGGACTTGCTCGGCAAGGTGGTTGACGATTACGTCGAAGTCTGGCTCGATGATATCGAACTCATTGGTGGCGATCGCCTCTCCATTTGGGAAAAGTAGTGACAGCCCGTTCTGTAACCAGTAACCAAATCGATTTATACAAGAATTTAGAAGCCGTGGTGCGCAAGTACGCTGCCACGACTTTTTTGCGTCCGGTGGCGGACCATACCCGCGAGGCGTTTGAACAAGCCTCTGAGTTCGTGCGGACGTTCTACGGAACGGACGTGGCGGGTTGCGTCGAGGTCGTCCTGGATTCCGGCTGCGGTACGGGCGAAAGTACGCTGCACCTTGCAAAAAAATTCCCGAATGTTCCGGTTATCGGAATCGACAAGTCGGCGGTGCGGCTCTCGAAGGCGGGCAACGAACGACAACTTGAAGTTTCGGCAGGCGGCTCCTGTGATGTTCCGGCAAACGCCTTCTGGGTGCGTGCGGAACTCTTGGACTTTTGGCGCCTGGCGCTTGAGAAGGTAAATGCGGGCGAGTGGAAAATTTTGCACCATGCGCTTTATTACCCGAACCCCTGGCCCAAAGAAAGCGAGGCGACTCGTCGCTTTCACTTGCACCCGATTTTCCCAACGTTACTTCGCTTGAGTCCTGTGACGGAACTCCGTACCAATTGGGAAATCTATGCCCGCGAATTCGCCGAAGCCGCTCGCGTCCTCGGCGATGCATTTTCGCTCAAGTTCGATGTGGAATTGGGCGCCTTTGAGCCCCAAAATCCCGAAACCGCCTTCGAACGTAAATACAAAGAAGCCCGCCAGCAACTCTGGCGGACTCTTGTAAAAACTTGATTGGCGCTTGACTACATTCTGTCTTTCATCCAGGTGAGGAACGCGCGATTCTTGCGGGTGAACTTCACTTCGATTTCGGCGCCTTCCTTCACGATAAATTCCGAGAGGCCGTACTTGCTGTTCGGATTGCCCCAGTCGTAAGTGTAACCGAGACGAGTCCACGGGAATCCGTCCTTGCGGTAGGCGACAGAGCTTTCCTTATCGAACCAGTTCTTGAACCACATGGCGTTTGCGGTGGTGTCTTCTTCAAGCGTGTTGGTAAAGGTGGTGTTCATCATGTCGGTGCTGATGTCGGGGAAGAATGCCGGGCGGAACACGTCGGTCACTCTTACCCAGAACACGGTGAAGTACCTGTTGTCGGTGTCGGGGGACTTGCCCAGGAGCTGCTTCAGGCGAATGTCCCAGTTGTCCACCTTGGCGTGGTTTTCGCGGAACCATGCCAGGAATTCCTTGTCGGTAAAGGCCCAGAGCACTTCGCCGTCTTTCAGGTGCGTGATTTCGCCATCTTTGAATCGGTCGCCGTCGTTATGCCACGTGACGAGAATGACTTGGGAGTTGTCTCCGCTCATGGAAGCCTTGTCGGAGTTGCCGTCAATGGAAACTAGCGGATAAATGTCGTCGTTGGTGAGGTTCTTGGCTTTTTCGAATGCGGCGTTGTACTGTTCGCGGTAGAGCGAGTCGCGATTCATGAAGGTGACTACGTTCCCTTTGGTGTCGATCACGTCGCAGTAGGGGATGTTCGGGTAGCCGGCGGCCACTTCGTGCTTTTCGAAGTATTCGCTCAGAAGGTCGTCGTTGTGCGAGAACAGGTTGTCGTTTTCCAGGAACGAAATCACGATCTTGCAGAATCCCTTGTCCGGAATCTTCACGGCGTAGGGGAAGGGCTTCTTGCCGTTGTCGGCGGTGTCGAGCGTCAGCTTGGTTTCGTCGATGCCGCAGGCGTATTCGTACTTGTACAGCGGGGCGATACCCGGCTTCATTTCGCTGATGAACAGGTTGTCCTGATCGTGGCTCCAGCTGGGTTTCACCACGATTTTCTGGGCGCCTAGCGTCATGTACTGGGGCATCATGTCTTCACAGTAGAAGGCGGTCTGGCGGAACACGCCGATGATGCCGGTCTTGTTACGGTAAACGTCTGCGTCGCTAGGCTTGAGGCCCTTGGAGCATCCGGTGAGCAGTGCTGCCACCGAAAGGGAAATAGCGAGAATCATTTTCTTCTTCATAACGCGGGGAAATATAACTAAATAGAATATGTCCAAAATGGCGGCTGCTCCCGTTTGCATTTTTCGCAAGTGTTGATAGATTGTTGATAATTTGGCAGACCCGCTGGGGAAAGCCCAAAAATGTGAGTAAATCTTGCTTACACGGACCCTAACCCCTTGATTTATCTAGGAATTTTTCTAATTTTGAGACTCAAAAAATTTGACTTTTAATAAAGGTTACTACAATGAAAAGAACATTCCAGCCTCATAATCGTAAGCGCGCCAACAAGCATGGTTTCCGCACCCGTATGGAAGACCGTTGGGGTCGTGCTGTTCTGAGCCGTCGTCGCGCCAAGGGTCGCAAGCGCCTCACCGTGAGCGACACCATCTACAAAAAGTAGGATTGGCTCATAGCCTCGTTGCGCTCCTATAGGCTGCCTAACCAGCCAGCTTATCGGCAAGTAGCCGTCCATGGGAAGTTCATCCGCACGCCGTCTTTCACGATGCGTTGGATCGAGAGCCCGGACGGTTTTTGTCGTTTTTGCTTTTTGGCAAAAAAGAAGAATGGCAACGCCGTTTACCGCAACAAGTGCCGTAGATTACTGCGGCCCCTGTTTTTTGAAAGGGTTCCCCATATTGCCAAGCCTGTCTGGGCCATGATCATTGTGAGCGACAATTCCGAAGTGATGTCTTCGGAACGCATGCGCGAATCGGCATTCAAGGTGTTCAAGAAAATGGAATGGACCGATGGCCTGGACGCACAAGGTTAACGAGGTTTTGAAGGGCGCATTGATTGTGCCCATCCGGCTTTACCAGATCATTCACCCTTTCTTCTTTCATGGGGTGTGCAGGTTCCAGCCGACGTGCTCGCAATACGCGATCGAAGCCATCAGGGTACACGGGGTGTTCAAAGGTTTCTATCTTGCGGTTTTTAGAATTTTAAGGTGCAACCCGTTTTGCAAGGGCGGCTATGACCCGGTCCCGCCCAAAAAGGAAAAGAGATGAACAAGAATACTCTCATCGGATCAGTCCTTATCGTAGCCATCATGATTTGGTGGTTCTCCATGACCAGCGCGAACAACGAAGCTGCCGAAAAGGCCAAGCAGGCACAGAAGGCTGCTGCCAAGGAAGCTGCCGCCCAGGTCGTGGATAGCGCCGAAGCTCCTGCTGCAAGCGAACTGGTGCTCCCCGGTTCTACCGCCGAACTGAAGGCCGCACCGATTCTCGGTGCCGCAGGCGAAGCCGCTGCCGATAGCGCCGTGAAGGATTCCGCGGTTGCTGCTAATGACTCTGCCGCCGCCCCCGCCCCGAAGGTCGTTGCACCGCGTACGGTCACTGTCGAAACCGACAAGTTCATCATGACCCTTAGCAACAAGGGCGGCAAGATCCAGAGCGTCATCGTCAAGGCTCTCCCGGATTCTGCAAAGCATTTCCCCGAACTCATTCAAGACACGACTCTCGGAGCCCTCGACCTCAAGCTCGGTGGTGCCGACCTTTCCAATGTTCTCTTCGAAGTCAACGCTCCGGAATGGATTAACGTCGAAAACGATACCACGGTTCAGTTTGTCTTTACCGATGCCAACGGCAGCGAAGTCGTTCGTAGCTACGGCTTCACCAAGAGCGGTGTCGCTGTCCGCCAGGTGAACAAGTTCAAGGGTTTCCGCGTTGACAACTACGAGCTCTCCTGGAAGGGCGGCATGAAGGAAACCGAAGAATTCCCGAAGGGCAAGAGCTTCGGCGGTACTAGCTACTTCTTTAGCGAAGTGATTTTCAAGAACAACGAAATTACCGAACGCGAAACCTTCTCTGACGCCATGACCTTCGACAATGCCAACTACTACTGGGTCGGTATGCGCCGTAAGTACGTTGCCATGTCGGTGCAGTTCGATTCTCCGGTGCCCGCCCAGGTCAAGGGCAAGCACATCAACTTGGCAACCGAAGGCAACCCGGATCCGGGTACCTACAGCCTCTCCATTGCAGACAACGTTCGCGGCGATTCCGTGGCTTACAACTTCATGGTGCTCCCGCTGGAATGGGCCGAAGTCGAAGCTCTCGGCCAGGGCTACGAAAAGATCATCGTGACCGGTTCCAAGTGGTTCCCGGGCTCGAGCGTGTGGTTCGTGTGGATTTGCGCCATGCTGCTCAAGCTGCTCAAGTTCTTCTACTCGATTATTCCGAACTACGGCGTCGCCATTATCCTCGTGACCTTTATCGTCCGCGGCATTACGACCCCGTTCACCATCAAGCAGCTCAAGTCGACGTCTGCCATGAGCAAGCTCAAGCCGCAGCTCGACGAAATCAACGTGAAGTACCGCAGCGATCCGCAGAAGAAGCAGGCCGCCGTCATGGAACTCTACGCCAAGAACGGTGTGAACCCGCTCGCCAGCTGCACCGGTGGCTGCCTCCCGATGATTATCCAGATGCCGATCTTCATGGGCCTCTTCTTCGTGCTCGGTCGCGCTGTTGAACTCCGCGGTATGCCGGCATTCCTCTGGATTACCGACCTTAGCCGCAGCGACGTGATTTTCCACGGCTTCAGCATTCCGTTCCTCATGCCCGATGGCCTTGCTCTCCTCCCGTGGATCATGGTGGTCACCACCTACTTCCAGACCAAGGTGACCATGAGCGGCAACGGCGCCATGGACCCTGCCCAGCAGAAGATGATGGTATGGATGATGCCCGCTATGATGTTCCTGTTCAGCGCCGTGATGCCGTCTGGCCTCGTGCTCTACTGGATTGTGTCCAACTTCTGGAGCATCATTCAGTACAAGATCATCCGCCGCGACAACGGCAATAACGGCCCGAAAACCGTGAACGGCAAGAAAGTCGTCGACGCCGAAATCGTGAAGTGACGCCGCGCGTCATCCTGAGTCCGTCGAAGGATTAAAAAACGTTAGCCCCCGAGCCCTGCGGTTCGGGGGTTGCTTAATTTACGCTAAATTTGCGTAAATTATCATTTTCTGTCAAAAAGAGTGCGGTTCGTCCTGACACCTAGGACCGTTTTCGTAAAGTTTTGAAAATGTTTTCCTAGATTTACAATTGGATAGATGTTGAGGATGGTTTTTATGAAAAAGAATTCATATGCGTTTCTCTTCGTGGCAGTATTCCTCACTGCCGTAACGATTCATGCCGCTAGCTTGTCGGGAAACTCCACTGATGGCTATTACATCAATATGCCTTCGAGCGGGTCTGAATCGCTAACCCTTACCAGTTCCGTTACTTCGTTCAAGGTCTATGATGACGGTGGACGTGATGGTCTTTATAGTGCTAATGCCTCGGGCTATCTTGAAATAACTGCTCCGACAAATAAAAAGTTGGTTCTGACGGGCGTGTTGAAATCGCAATTCTATGCGATTGCTAATAACGCTCCGGATTACTTGACTATTTATGATGGCAATAGCTCGTCAACAGATATGCTTGAATCCAAGGCCTTTAGTCCGAATGCTCATGGGGAACCGTATTACATAACAGCAACCAGCAAGGGGGAAACGGTAACTCTCTATTTTAAGTCAGATAATTCGTTCCAATTCGATGGTCTTGATCTGTTGGTTCAAGTTGTGTCGAGCACTACGGAAACTCATAGCGTTTCGATTACTCCGAATGTAACTGGAGGAACAATCACGGCTTCGCCGCAAACGGCTCAAATTGGTACAACTGTCTCTTTGTCCGCAAGTCCCAATACAGGCTATATGCTTAATGGAATTACTATTCAAGGAACGGATAAGTATCCTGTAAGAGTTCTCAATGATTTATGGTATAATACCAATCCGTATTTTGTCATGCGTGGCTCTGATGTTACGGTAACCCCGACTTTTACTAATGCTAAAACCAAAGAAGATGGTCTTGGAATTGTGTTGCCTCGAACTGGCACCATGGAGGTGACGATTCCTGCCGGTGTTGCCTCGTTTAAGGTTGAAGATGATGGTGGATACAGTGAAGGCAATGGCGCAAGTTCTGAAAATACATCTGGCACTCTTGTTGTCACGGCGCCGACGGGCAAAGTCATTCAGGTGACGGGAAACGTGGTGCAAAATTCGGGCTTGACTGCTGAAATCAATGTTTATGATGGTGCTAAGACCGGCGGAACACTCTTGCTGTCGAAATCCGGAACAACAGATGTCGGTGTTCTCGCAACTTCTACCAATAAGTTGACTCTTGGTTATCGTGGTGGAAATGCAGATATCGATCTTAAGATGGCCATTATAGATCCGACAGTAACTCATGAAATTCAAACCGCTAATAATGTGGTAGGTGGTTCGGCGAGTTGCTTGTTAACTGAGGCCGAGTATCATGATAATGTTTCTGTGGCGCTTACTTATAGTAACGCGTATCTTCCTATAGGTCTTGTCGTAACATCTTCTGATGGAACCCCCGTGAAGGTGAATCTTCCGTCTTCGTTCGTTACATCTGCAGAATTTGAGATGCCTTATGGTGATGTGTTTGTTGAACCGCAGTTCACGACCGATTGGACTGCAGATGGTGGCTTGTATGCGAATGTGCCTGCGTCTGGGAAAACCATTATTGATATCCCTGCAGGAGTGACATCCTTCCATGTGTATGATGATGGTGGAAAAGACGGGTTCATGAGCGCTAGTGTTGATGGTGTTCTTGTATTGCAAGCTCCTTCAGGAAAGCTGTTGCAGTTGAAAGGTGTCGCTAATGTATGGGGCTCAAGTGTAACTATTTACGATGGTGACGAATCGGGGAGCGAACTTAAGACAACCAATGCTTATGGCGATTATAATATCGGATCCGTATTTAGTTCTGGCCAGACGATGGCTATAAAACTTAAAAACACGACAGGGTCGACGGCGAAAGGGCTTGATTTTGTTGTAACTGTGATGGATCCTAGCGTAAAGTACGATGTTACGATTCCCACTATGGAAGGGGGGAGCGTGTCTTCAAATGTTGGTATCGCTGGTGCAGCCTACGGAACTCGAGTGGAATTGACTGGGACTCCGGCAAGTGAAGACGGATATTTCTTAGGTGGAATCAAGGTTACCGAAGAAGATGGGACCCCTGTGGCGGTGACTAAGGATGCGTCTGGAGACGTGTACTCCTTTACAATGCCGTACAGCAGTGTGACAATAGAGCCGTTCTTTGCTAATCCGAAAATTGCAACCTTTGATGATGTTGGCGGCCTTAATAATGGTGCTTATTTCTATTTGGATTGTAGCGTTGATGTTTGTACGATTTCTCAAGGGGCTGATGACAACGCTACCCATACATATAAATCCAAGTATTGGTATGTTGAAGCTGGTCTGTATGATGATGATGTTTGTGAATGGGACGAGTTCCACCAAGTGCCTATTTCTTGCGATTATGGTGTTCTGTATGAATATCAAAATAATTACTTGAGCAATACTTTAAAGCTTGGAACGTCGCTTGACTTTGGTGGCCGCGATGCCACGGGCAAATGTTTAATGCAGTTCGAGACGATTTCGGGCCCCACTGTGATTGATGGTAATAATGAAACGGTCAAGGGTCTTTGCCAGACGTCTACAAATCATTCGGGATTTGTTTATGCTGGATACCAATCGTTGTCTATAAGCAATGTGACGTTTACAAATGCATATATTGCAGGCGAGGGCTTCACTGGAGCCGGTGTTATTGCAGCAGAAGCTTCTTCGGGCGTAACCATTTCTAATGTCAAGGTTGAAAAATCAATAGTCCATGCCGCATCCCAGGTAGGCGGCCTTGTCGGTTATGCTGCAGGAACCATCAGTATTCAAAATTCTTCGTTCGAGGGGGATGTGACTGGCAAGGGCCCGAATGCTAAGCTTGGCGGCCTTGTCGGTTACGCAAGTACGCCAGATATGACCATAGAGAAGTCTTTTGTGAAAAGCAATGTAGCAAACCTGTCTTCGCAATTGACTCCTGGTAACGTGACTAATAATTATGTGGGTGGCCTCGTTGGTATGGTGGAAACCTCGTCGAATGGGTATTCCGTTGCGTTAACAATTAAGAATACGTATTCTATTGGTGAAGTGTCGAGCGAGGCACTTAATGTAAGTAATAACACAGATAAGCTTGGCTATATCGTTGGTAATATTGCCTCTAGTTTGACGGATGCATCGAGAATCGTGAATAACTATCACGTTGGCGATGATAAAGCTGAACTTGGTGTGGGTGCTATGGCGAATTTTATATCATATGATGCCGATTCTTGGATGCAAGGCGCTACAGGTTACTGTTATGGTAACGTGCGCAATTCTACAACGTCGATAAGTACAACGGGTACGATGGGCTACCATAGGAATGATACTTATGACGGAATACTTACGGTGCCGGACAATACCTATGTGGACTTCTTTGCGGGTTCTATAGGTTCGTATGACCCGGTAGAGCGAACGGCAAATGGCGTTGCAAGCAAAACGGATATGGAATCTGGACTTTTGGCCGCTTTGATGAATTATAATCTGGAAGCTGAAGGTGAACCTGATTTATGGGTGAGCGATGGTGATTTCCCGGTTTTTGCGGGAGCGTCTGACAAGCCGAACCATTTGGTGGTGGTGCAGACGAAACAAATAACGGATGCCCAGCAAATAAATGGTGCTGGATTAGAACCGGTACATGAATATTATTACAAGTATAATGGCCCCATTGATTATTCTATTCTTGCTGCTGGGCTTACGGCATTTACGGATGCTTCGGGAAAATTGAATGCGGATGGAATGAGCGCGGCTGCAGCTGTAAAGGCTGCTGTTGCCTCGAATGCGGGTGTAGAAGAAGCGGATGTGGCCATTGTTGATGCAACCGGAAAAGTTGTTTCGTTGACAGAAGGGTTTACATCGAGTCAGGTGCTCACCGCCCTCATCAATTACACCGTCTCCTTCGATCTATCACCGTTTGATTCCAAGACCGTTGTCCTTGGCGGTGACTGGGTGGCAACGAAGACGGGAATAAACGTTGAATCGCAAGAGAAATTCCCTCGTGTGTATGTGCTGAAGAGTGAGGACAATGTATATAGCCTTGCCGAATGGGGTTCTGCAATGGCTCAGGTCTCTGCGAATGCTGATAGGTCGGATCATTTGACGTCTATGATGTTGGGTGAAATTAATCCGACTTCGTCTAAAATTTCGGTGTATCCGCTTGTAAGTACGACTACTAGCGAAGTCGCGAAACTCCGTGTTGTTGCTTATGATGAAGATGGCAATGAATTGACTGGCAAAACGGATTACTATGGAAACGTCGTTCTTTCTCAGGTTGTAGGTGCGGATGTTGATGATCTGACGCAGGTGTCGAGCTTGTGCGATATTTCCGCAGGTACTGCGAATAGTAGTTTCAACCATTGCTTGTATTTGCCTAAGGCCGATGACACCTTGACCTTCAATGTTTCGCTTGAACCGAAACCCGGCTATACCATGACACTGACGGGTTTAAACTTTAACTGGTATGATCCTACGGGTAAGACGGTTTCAACTGAACCTCCGGCTGGTTTCGGCTATGACGCATTGACGGGTAAGTTGGTGATTGCACCGGCCTATATGGCGAATCAAGACATGAAGCTTGGGGTCAAGTATACGGTCACGGGCCCGTTCTATGTGACTTATGACTTGAATACGAATGCCGAAGACGAAGGCAATCTTTTCTTCCCGATGGATGCATCATCGTCGGGCAAGTTCGAATTTGATGAAACTGTCGTTTCTACAGATTTGTGGGTGCCGTACCGTTCCGACAAGTGTTTCGACGGTTGGTCTGTTGTGACTCAGTATAATCCAGCTGTTCCGGCGTCGGAGCCGCCTAAGATCATGACGCTTTATGCCGATTATGCGGCGTCTGCGTTAAGCTTGGATCCCGATGCTCCTACAGAGTTGCAGGCCAATTGGAAAGATTGCGGCGCTAGCCAGCCTGCCGCGGGTGTTATGATTGCGAGCGGCGATACGACTGCCAAGGTCATGCTGAAGCAAGTGTTTGACGGCGTTGAGTATGAACACTTGCTTGGTAGCAATGCGTTTGAGTTGCCGGCAAACATGTCTGGCTATAAGTTCTTTATCGATTCCGCCAACAGCGTTGTTGATTTGGGTTACGAGGCGGTCGGTATCAACGTCAAGTATAGTGTGAATGGCATTTACCATGAAGTGGCTATCGAAGGCGATTCTATCGTGGTGGGAAAATCGAATGTTTCTGATTTCCTTGTGACGATGGAAACGCAGGTGGCATTGAACGGGAAGCAGTTCTGGATCAATGGAAATGTAGATACTGTGTTCTATGGCTCTAGTATTACAATGCTAGAAGTTGAAGCCCAAAAGGACGAGCCGATTACGACGGATGTTTACCGCGTGGGTTACAAGCTGAAGGGTTGGAGTTTTGAAGACGGCTCTACACCGCAGCAGCAGGGCCCGGTTGCTTTTGTTTATACGCCGATGACCCACTTGAAATTCGATAAGTATTTTGAAGATGACTATGTTGCGTATGCGAAGGCCTATGGCCACTTGCCCGATACGCTGTATGCCGTGTGGGAAGCAGATGCAAATGCCGGTGTGAAACGCATAGTGAACAAGAGCAAAGACGTCAGTTCGTTCAGGCTGATGCGGGATCTCAGCGGCCAGGCATTCGATTACCTGGTTTCGGATTCGTTGCTGTTGCCTGCAGAGGGTCTCTTTGAATTTAGAGTAGAAATGATTTACGATTCGAACGAAATCGAAGTGGACGATAGGCGTGCCATTGTCGTCTTGGATGAGGATGGCGAACTGGATGAAATTCTTGAAAATGATGTCCGCTATACTGTCGGAAAATCCATCGGCCTCAAGGCGAACATACTGAAGGATAAGCGCGTGCAGTTCGTGCTGAATGAAAACTCCGAAGACCAGGTGTTCTTCGGTAGCGATTGGGTCGATACGCTTGCCACTGAAAATCCGGATTCTGCCTTGGTGCTCCCGACAATCGCTTACAATTCGGCAAAGTGCCTTGCCGGTTGGACCATTGATTCGACTTCTAATAAGTTGCTTACGGTGCTTGATAAGGATCTGTTGAACGACTTGCGCGCAAAGGGCAACGCCCAGGGTCGCAGTATTAGCGAACTGCTTTATGCCAAGTGGACGACGAATCTCGATAGCTGTGCGGGTGACTTCATGAAGCTTGCGATTGAACAGGAAAATGGAAGCGTCTGGTTTGTCGAAGATGACAAGGACAAGACAATTAAGCGCGACTTTACCGATGAAGGCACCATGTTTGTTCCGCTGGAAATGAATGGCCACAAATTCAGGGTGCAGGCGTCGGGCGTAGATACTTCTGTCTATGTGCTAGATTCCTTGGTGGTGCTGCGCAGTGGCAGTGTCGATACGGTGCTTTTTGTGGGTGACTTGATGCCCGAAGTTTTGGACAGCAGTGTGTCGCTCAAGGCCTACTTCGGCTGGAAAAACAAGACGAAACTGGAAATCGTGAAGTCTCGTTTGGATAGCAACGGTGTCATGTTCAAGTTGAGCTTCAAGGCGAGCGATTTCGAAGTAAGACGCAATGTTTCGGCTTTGATGGAAATCTATGATACTGTAAAGGATTCAGTTGTTAGAAGCTTTGCTCTTGGCGATTCTGTTGTCATGGGCTATGATACGGCGTTTGTTTTCCCTATGAGAAAGCCGGGTAACTATAGGATGGTCGTGACTCTCGAAGACCAGACGGGCTTGAAAGATACGTTAAGCAGAGACTTCTCTGTTGACCCGGAAATTGCTTCCGTTGCGGCGGATAGCTGGCAGATGCTTTCACTCTCGGCTGTGGACATGTCTTCGATCAAGAAGGATGGCGACCAGGTATTCTACTGGTGGGATGAACAGGGCTTGGGTGAGTTCTGGCAGTACAAACGGTTAGACCTGAATGAACCTGTTGATGCGACTGTTGGCGTATGGTACAACTCTTTGGAAGGTCGCCCGCTTGTAGTGCGTGACGACCTTGAGGATGAGGAAAATGACTTTGTCTGGAAACTTGATAGTGCGAATACGGGCTGGAACCTGGTGGCTAATCCGCACGGTTGGGCTGTAGACCTGTTTGCGAATTATCCGGAAATGGTCAAGGATGTAGACGAAGAATCGGAAGTGATGTTCTATAAATGGAATGCCGAGGAAGGTCATTACGACCCGGTATATAAGAGCATTGGCCCGTACGAAGCCGTGTGGGTGCAGGTTTCCGAGAAGACCGATTGGAAGGTGTCTGCCGATCCGTACTTTCCGCCCGATGCGGCTCCGCTTGAAAAGTGCGCCCTTGCGAAGGCCTCGACCAAGGACCGCTGGACTCTGCAGGTCAAGCTTTCGGACAAGAATGGCAAGCAGGATTCTTGGAATATTCTGGGCGCCGGCTTGAATCCGGTCGATGCTGACGAACCGCCTGAAGGCATGGGCGACCATGTGAACCTTTCAATTGTCGAGGGCAAGCGCGCCTTGGCGAAGTCCATTAAGGAAGCGTCCGATGAAATGGAATGGACTATTGCCTTGTCTGCATCCAATGACCGCGTAGGTTACCTGACCATTGATGGTATCGATGGTGTGAAGGCTTATGGCTACCGCGTGTTTGTAACGGTGGACGGCAATACGACCGAAATGCAGGAAGGCATGCCGCTCAAGGTTTACCTGAAGTCGACTGCCAAGACGGCTACGGTGCGTGTGGCGCCTGCTGCAAGGACCGTAGCGAAGAATATGCTTAAGGGCCTGCGCACGGCAAGGCTCGGCGGCAAGCTGAAGGTGAGCTTTGAGGCAACGGGCCTTGCCGGCACCAATGCGCGTGTCGACATCCTGGATATGAAGGGTCATGTGATTTCTACGGTTACGGCAAAGACGCTGGAAGGTGCCAACGCATTGGTGCTGGACGCTCCGCAGACAGGCCTCTATATGCTCCGCGTCCGCGCAGGCTCTAAACAGCAGACAGTCAAAATTCTCGTGCGATAAGTCACGCATTTTTGCAGTTTGCAAACAAGGTATCCCTGTTTTGCAGGGATATTTTTATTTTTTTAACAAAAGAAGTCAGGAGGATTGGTGAAACTCGTTATCTCAAAAAAAGCATTTCTGTCTTTAGGGGCGTTTTTGTTTGCTGCCCTGTTTTGGGCATGTTCTTTGAATATCGAAGCGACGAATCCCTACCCGCCAGAAAATCCGGGTGCCGCCACTCCTGACACCGTGACGACTCCTAGTCCTGTTTTGCTTCCTGATACATCTACTCTTGACACGTTGTTTCCTCCTGGCATACAAATTGATCCGATTATAGTGCCGCCAGAAACCACGTACGTAATGGATACGGTTGTACTCCGCGATACGTTGGTAATTTACAAGGACACCGTTTACGACACTCTTTACGATACGACTTCGTACAGCAGCTTTGTTTATCGCACATATTACAAGGGAACGCTTGATACGGTGACCGAATGGTCTGAATTGTTGAATTGCAATATAGGCGACACCGCCTTCTCTTGCAGAAAGTCGCCTAATTTTGCAAGCTTAATGCCGAGATGCGGCTTGACCTTGGTTGCTACGAAGTGCTGCTATGTTGAATATGTGCCGATTAAATTGGATACCAATGTCGTGTATGTTCATGTGCACGACACGCTCTACAAGGATACCTTTCATGTTCAACAGCTAGTTTGCGTGAATGACACGACCTTTATTAACTATGGCGAAAACCGAGTGTTGGATTATATTCCGCCTGAAAAGATTTATGTCGCCCCAAATGCATTTGATTCTACAGAAATGCGTTCGCTTTTAGATACGCTTGACTTTACTGGTGGGGACGATGTTAAGATAGAAATCAAGACGTACTCGTCTTTGCAGTTCAACGGATTGCCCTTATTGGAACAAGAATTGATGCCTTTGGATACGGTTGCCACTGCGTTAGGTAGTGAATTAAATTGGAAGCATTGGCCCGAAACGATAGAGGTAAGGGAATCCACCTATTACCTTGTGAATGTGGACTTGAAATCGGATACGACAGTTACATGGACTCTGAAATACACTCACTATGAAACGGAGCGCTCTGAAACAGATTCTATCCAAGTGACATCATTTATCAAAGTGAAATAAAAAATTGCCCGCTTGTGCGGGCCATTTTTATTTGTATTCGTCGCCTTCGAGCTTCTTATTCAGAATCTTGTATTTGGTCTTGATGGCTGTCCTGAGTACGGGCCAGCCTACTTTGTGGAATGCTTTTTGCCAAAGTTTGTCGATGGTCTGAGTTGCCGAATTGCCAAGGGGCTTCGGGAGCCATTCTTCTTTGAAGTCTGGCGCAAGAATCGCGTCCACCACCAGCTTGTGGTAATCTTCGTTCAATGCCTTGTAGGCTCCGTGACGAATAAAGTGGACTTTTTCCTTGAAGTCGAAGCGACACTGCAAAAGTTTGCGTTTGATAAATCCGCCGCCCTGCGCAATCAGCTCGGGGTAGGCGAACATAGCGGGCAAATGCGTGTTGAAAAGCGATGCTGTTTGGATCTCGGCTTCGTCGAAGACTCTCGCCATGCCAATTTCCAAACGGTTTACTACGTCGTAGAAAGTCTCTTGTTCCGGCGTTTCGAGCAGGTGCAAATAGAAGGCGCCCAAGGCTTCTTGCTTTAGGTACAAGAAGAACGATTGCAAGTGCGGGCGTACTTCGTCATTTTGCGTAAGCGATACCACGTCGGCGGTGCTTGATTCGGCGCGGCGGATAAAGTCCGCAAAATTGTTCTGGAAGTATACGATAGAATCGTTTACGAGCAGCAGGCGAGTGATGCTGTTGAATTCCACGAGGTTGTTGCGGCCGTTGGCGAGGTCCTTGAGGAAACGGCGCCACATGCCAAAATCAAACCCATGATTTTCGGTCAGGTAAAGCTTGATTCCGTTGTCTTCCAGGAACTTCATCGTCTCTGCCGAAAGCGGACGCTTGTTCGTGAGCAGCACGACGGTAAAGTCTGTTTCGGCGAGGTGCTTCAGCGCAAACTGCACATACCCGGGGAGATTTTCCCCGGTCTGGTAGCTTGCATAGAGAATGACTTTACCGTTGCTGGACATAGTTAGTAGACAGTAGGAAGTAGACGGTAGACAGTGGTTTACCTTCTTCTTTGGCTGCGACCGGCACCCTTGCGGGAACCTCCCTTACGCGGTTTGCTTGCGACGTGGAATCCTTCGCGGTCATCGCCACGATCGTTGCGTCCGCCTCTGCTGCGAGAGCCGCGGCGTTCGAAACTCGGAGCGTTAGAATCGAACCTGCCGCCGCGGGATTTTCCGCGGCCGCCACGGTTCATGTGGCTGTGTGCCGAAACGAATTCCGGAACGTCATCGTCAAAGTCTTCGTCGGGCTGGCTTACGTAACCGAGGGCTTCCGCCGCGGCGGCGCGGTCAGCGCGTTCGCGAACGTCGCGGTTGCGGTAGTCATCTTCACCCTGACGGCGGCGCTTCTTCGGTTCGCTAGAGAGCTTTTCGATAATGCTGAAGTCCGCCTGACCGCGCAGAGGGTCCACCCTCAAAAGGCGCACCAGCACCTTGTCGCCGCGGCGGAACGTACGCCCGCTCTTCTTGCCGAAGGCAAGTCCCTGATCCGGATTGAATACGTAGAAGTCGTCACCGGCGATATCGCGGAAGCGCACCAGGCCTTCGGCAATCGGGTCTGCGATAGAAACGTAGATGCCCCATTCCTCGATGCCCGAGACGGTTGCCTCGAAGTCATCGCCGATGTGGCTCTTCAAAATCCAGCAGCTGCACACCTTGATTGCAATGCGTTCGGTTTTCTGGTTCTTGACTTCGTTTGCCGAAATCAGGTCGCAGACTTCGATCACGCTGTTCTTGCGTTCGGCGGTAATTTCGGCGCCCTTGCGCGCGAGTTCACGGTGACACCACAAGTCGGCGTAACGGCGAATCGGGCTGGTAAAGTGTGCGTAGTCCTGCCAGTTCAAGGCGAAGTGGCCAAAGCTGTTGCTGTCGTAATGTGCCTTCTGCATGCTGCGCAGAATGCGGTTGGTCAAAGTCTCGTCGCCCGCGGCACGCTTCACCAAGTGTTCGTAAAGCTTGAATGCCGTCGGGTTCAAGTTCGTGTCGCCGCTGCGGGGCTTGCCCAGGTCGCGCAACATCACCGGAGAATCCTTGAACAGATCCGGGTACATGTAGTACAATTCCATGATGTCCTTGGTATCCGGCGCTTCATGAATACGGTAAATGCCCTGGAGCTTGCGTTTCTTGAGTTCCTTGGCGCAGCAGTTGTTCGCAATGAGCATGCATTCTTCCACCCACGAATTCGATTCGTCGGTGGTGCGCGGGAAAATCTTTTCCGGTTCGCCCTTTTCGTTGAACTTGCAGCCGAATTCGGTGCTCTGGAATTCCAGCAGGCCGTCCTTGGTGCGGTTTTGTTTCAGGAGCGCGGTCACTTCGGCGAGCGCCTTGATATCGTCGTCGCCGTTCTTCATCATTTCCATCGCCTGTTCGTAGGTGATGGACTTGGTAATCTTCACGATACTGCGGTGGAAATCCCAGCTGAGCACGTTCGCGTGCTTGTCGAGTTCCATCATGCAAGTGAATGCGCAGCGGTCAACGCCCTGGTGCAAACTACATACATTGCTCGAAAGCTTTTCCGGGAGCATCGGCACGGCGGTCCACGGCAAGTACTGCGTGTAGCTGCGTTCCAGAGCTTCTTCGTCGAGCTCGGAACCTTCCGGCACGTAGTAGCTCACGTCGGCAATGTGCACGCCCAGCCTGTAGCCGCCCTTTGCGGTGCGTTCCACGCTAATGGCGTCGTCATGGTCCATGGCACCATCGGGGTCAATACAGAGAATCGTGAGCTGTCTGTAATCCACGCGGCCCTTGAAGTCCTTGCCGCACGGTTCCTTGACGCCGTCCACATACTTCTTGATAGCGGGACTGAAGTCCTTCGGCAAGTTCGCATCTTCCATGAACTTGGTCTTGACTTCGTCCCAGCTGATGTTCATGGCTTCGGCGGTGCGGTCTACCTTGGCGAGGTAGCTGTGCTTGAGTTTCGGGTGCGGGTACAGCGTAAAGCTGATGGTTTCGCCTTCCTTGCCCGGGGCCTGTCTGCGGTGGCACATCTCGTACACCTTGCCGGTATCGAGTTCGTGCACTTCCCATTCTTCTTCGCCGGTCTGGTGCAGAATGCCGCGCTTCACGCGGGTTTCGTTTTCCTTGTCGTTCTGCCTGCGGCTGCGGGCACCCGGACGGCGATTGTCTTCGGGGTACTGTTCCGCAATCTTCTTCACGCGCTTTTCGCGCTTTTCTTCGACAGTTTCGCCATCGCCCAGCTGGTATTCCTTGTGGCTGGTACGCTTCAAAAGCCCGCGGTCCACCATGTCGGCGAGCATCTGCTTAAAGGCCATCTTCTGCTTTTTGGGGAGACCGAGTGCGCTGCGCAGGCGGCTACCGACCATCGGTTCGTCGCGTAAAATGGCAATAATCTGTTCTTCACTAGGTAAATGCTGGGCCATACTAAGCCTCCTGTTGGGCGTTTTGTCTGTAAGGCAAAGCGGATGAAATCATGTTGTGCATTTCGTCGCGCAACTGGGCGACGGATTTGTCTCTAAAGCTTTCGGGCGTCTGCAGCGGGTGAACCACGATCTTGACCACACCCGGAGTCTGTGCCCACTTGGTCTTGGAAAGCCGCTTGCCGCTATCGACAATCGTCACCGGCAGGAGCGGGAATTCGTTTTCCTTGGCCATGCGGAAAATGCCGTTTTGGAACGGGAGCATGTGTCCGTCGTTGCTGCGGTGGCCTTCGGGGAACACGGAAATCGTCACGTTGTCTTCGAGGCGCTTTTTCACTGTGGCGCCCATGCCCAGATTTTTGCGCGGGTTCCTGTGCACCGGAATGCAGCCGATTTTAGTCAAGACCCAGCCGAACACGGGAATCTTCCAGAGTTCCGCCTTCGCAATGAACGATGTCATGGTAATCGATGGCCAAATCACATTGATGTCCAAAAAACTCTGGTGGTTCGCGATAAGCACGAATTTCTTGTGGTCCGGGATGTTTTCCTTGCCTACGATTTCGACCTTGATTCCCGAGAGTTTGAAAAGCACATTGAAAAATGGGATACATACGCGGGTGCTGTCGGCCCAGCGCCTGCAAAGAACGCCTTTGTAGAACATGAAGGGAATGCCAACAACGAAAAGCCCGACTGCGATGAACAGGTAATAGAAAATTGCACGGAAAAATGCCATAAGTGTCCTAAAAATAAGGGTTTTCACCCATAATGTATATTTTTTATGGGCAGTGGAACATAAAACTGAAAAAAATATGCTTGTTTACAAACGGGTGCGAAAAGACGATAATATATTGAATTTTCTAAATTGTACCTGAACAAAAAGGATTTATTATGGCAGATTGCAACGAAAAGAAAGAGAATGCCCCTTCCGAGATCATGAAGAAGGCTGAAGAATTCCTTGCCTCCAAGCGCAAAATTTTCTTGTGGGGCGGTGTCGATGACGAAAGCGCCGAACGTATTGTGAAGGAACTCTTGTACCTGGATTCCTTGAACCACGAAGACATCTATTTCTTCATCAACAGCCCGGGTGGCGTGATTTCTAGCGGCCTTGCCATTTATGACTGCATGAACGCTATCCAGAGCGATGTGGTCACGGTTTGCTGCGGCCAGGCAGCCTCCATGGGCGCCGTGCTTTTGACTTCGGGTGCGAAGGGCAAGCGTTATGCTTGGCCGAACGCCCGTATCATGATTCACCAGCCGCTCATTCACGGTGAAATTGTCGCCCCCGCAAGCGATATCCAGATTCAGGCCGAAGAAATGCTCCGTATCCGCAACATTACGGGCAAGATTCTTGCTGAAACCTCTGGCCACACCATGGAAGAAATCGACCGCGACACGGAACGCGACAACTTTATGAGCGCCGAAGAAGCCAAGGCCTACGGCCTGGTCGACAAGGTCGAAAGCATCGTTTAACGATTTTACGGAAATTTTCGAATGGGACTTTTTTCTGCCATTAAGAGTGGCCTTGCCAAGACCCGCGACGCCTTGATGGGCGAACTCAAGGGTATTGTCGGTGCAGGCAAAATTACAGACGACACTCTTGAGGAACTCGAAGAACACCTGATCAAGGCCGACGTGGGCGTCGAAGCTGCGTTCCTCTTGACGGATGCTTTGCGCGAACAGGCCTTGGGCAAGTCGCTAACGACCGAACAGGTGCTTGATATCATGCGAAACGAAGCGGAACGCCTGCTCAAGGACCCGCCGCCGTTTGAACTCAAGGGTAAGCCCCACGTGGTGCTTGTGATTGGCGTGAACGGCGCCGGTAAAACGACGACAATCGGTAAGCTTGCCGCCCGCCTGAAGGACGAAGGCAAGAAGGTGATGATTGCGGCCTGCGATACGTTCCGTGCTGCAGCCATCGACCAGCTTGAAACCTGGGCCGAACGCTCTGGTGCCGAATTTGTGAAGCATCAGGAAGGTTCTGACCCTGCGGCTGTGGCGTTCGATGCCTGCAATGCGGCGGTGGCCCGCGGCTGCGACGTGGTACTGATCGATACCGCCGGCCGTCTGCACAACAAAGACTACTTGATGGAAGAACTCAAGAAGATTGTCCGTGTGATCAAGAAGGTAAGCCCCGACATGCCGCACGACATGTGGCTCGTAATCGACGGCAACACCGGACAGAATACCATCAACCAGACGAAGATTTTCAACCAGAGTTTCCCGCTCACCGGCCTCGTGGTGACCAAGCTCGACGGTACGGCCCGTGGCGGCGCAGTGCTTTCGATTGCAAGCTCGCTCCAGATTCCTATCCGCTGGATTGGTATGGGCGAACGCATCGACCAGCTGGTGCCTTTCAGCAAGGCTGAATACGTGGAAGGCCTTTTCGAAAACGCTCTGGAAGAAAACGAGCAGTAAGATAGGTGTCTATGGCTTTAGTCGAAAACAAGACGATGGGGGCGCGTGCGGTTTTTGCCGTTGCGCTTCTTTTGTTTTCTGTTTTCGGCATGGGCGGCTGTAGTGGCGAAGTCACGGTCGACCAGAAGTTCGTGAACCTGTTTGTGGAATTGCGAATTGTCGAAATGACTTATGGCAAAGAAGCTCCCATGACCCGTTTGGTGCGACAGGAACTCTTGAAAGAAGCGGGCTACACCCGCGAGCAGTTCTTTGCCAAGACCGATGAAATCTTGAATGACGAACGCCAGTGGGTGCCGTTCCAGAAGGCGGTCAACGCCCGCATCGATTCACTGCTGGCTCTGCCTGCCGAAAAGGCGAATGCGCCTGAAATCAAACCCAGTCGCAAGTTGCAGACGCAGATGCCTGCGCACAAGGGAGGCGTGAAATGATGAAAATGTCTTGGCGCGGAATCCCGCAGGTTGTTGTGATGCTGCTTGTCCTGCTCGACTTGTTCACGGTGACGTCTGCCGCTCCTTTGAACGGTGCAGTACCAGCTAAGAAGGCTTCTGCTACAAAGCCTCTGGTGCATTGGATGGGCTACAACGAAGCTTTTGAAAAAGCGAAAAAAGAACCGAAGTTGGTCTTTGTGGATTTGTATGCGGACTGGTGCATTCCTTGCCGCGTGATGGATGCAAACGTTTATAGCGATCCGACGGTCGCCTCGTTGTTGAATAGCCGCTTTTATGCCGTCAAGCTTGATGCCGATTCTCAAGACAGCATTATGTGCGATGGCCAAAAGAATACGGTGCAGCGCTGCTATTTTGATGTGTGGGAGCTGCATGCGCTTCCTGCCTTTGTTCTGATAGCCCCCAAGGGAATGAGTATTCTTACGGTGACCGATTCCATGTCGCCGCAAGAGCTGCAATATATGCTGTATCAATTCCTTGAAAAAGAGAAGGAGTGGATATCCCGATGAACGAACAATTCATTTTTTACGCTCAAATTGTCTTCTGGGTGATGATTCTCTTGCTGGTGCATTGCTACCTGCTGTTCCCCATGACGCTTCCGTTCGTGAGCGAAATCTTTAAGCGCCGTAAGGCTCCGAAGCAGGGCGTCGCCGAACTGCCGACGGTGTCGATTCTGATTTCGGCTTATAACGAAGAAGCGGTGATTGAGCGCAAGATCCAGAACATTCTGGAACTCGATTACCCCAAGGACAAACTTGAGGTCTTGATTGGCGACGATGGTTCTGCTGACAAGACTGCTGAAATTGTCGCTCGCTATGCGGACAGGGGAATCACTCTGGTGAAGGCCCCGAAGAATGCCGGTAAGGCTGCCATGCTGAACCGCCTGAACAAGATTGCAAAGAATGAAATCCTGCTCTTCTGCGATGCGAACACGATGTTCTTCCCGAATGTGGTGCGCAAGCTCGTGATCCCGTTCCAGGACAAGAAAATCGGTTGCGCTTGCGGACACTTGATTCTGTCGGACAAGAGCGGCTCTACGCTGGGTCGTGGCGAAAGTTCTTACTGGGATTTGGAATCCGAAATCAAGAAGTTTGAAGGCGTGCTCGACATGCTGATTGGCGGTAACGGCGCCCTCTATGCCATTCGCCGTGAACTGTATACGGAACTGCCGGTCAAGAAGAGCGTCATGGATGACTTCTTCGTAACGACCAAGGTTCTTGAAAAAGGCTTCTACTGCACCTTCGTGACAAGCGCTATCGGTACCGAACAGACTTCTAAGGAATCGAGCGGTGAATTCCGCCGTAAGGTTCGTATCGGCCGTGCGAACTTTAACTTCTTGTTCTCTTATTTGCCGCTGTTGAATCCGCTGCATCCGCTGCTTGCTTACTTGTTCTTCTCGCACAAGATTCTGCGCTGGTTCTCGCCGCACATTTTGATTTTGCTGTTTGTCGCGAACGCTTGCCTACTCACGAGTGGTCTCTTCTACCAGATTTTCTTTGGTGTGATGTCGCTTTCGTTGCTGGTCGCCGGCTTCAAGATTGTCCCGAGCGGTTACTACTTCCTTTCGATGAACTACGCGATGCTCAAGGGCTTCTTTATGGCGTTCAAGCCTGAAAAGAGCGGTGGTTGGGCTCGTGAAGCCCGCAGCGACGAGTAATATCAGACGAAAGAACGCCGTTTCACGGCTACAGACGAGAGACGAAAGATTATATTTTAACTGAGATATGAAAAAATTTCTGACTGCCATTCTGTTTGCTTTAGCATTCGCCTTCGTTCCGGCGAACGCATTCACCATGGATGTGCAGGGCGGTGTCGTGAACCATGTGAGTGATATCGGCACGTTCAACCTGAACGTTTTTGGCCACTTGTGGTATCCTATTGACCAGATGCTCTTTTTCGGCATCGGCACAGGTTATCAGGAAATCGACAACGTGAGCTTGATTCCCGTTTCGGGCAGCGTCTGGATTCGCCTGCCTATCGGCAGCACGGCTCTTCCTGTAGCGACGGGTGACTGGGGCTATCTCTTTGGTTCCAACGGCCAGATGTTCTGGCGCGCCGGTGGCGGTTTAGACATCAAGAATGGCGATTATTCGTCCATCATGCTGATGGGTGGCTACCAGTTCCTTGACCACGACGGTAAAGGCTACGCCTACGTGCAGGCGGGCATATTAGTAGAACTGTAGTCTATTTCCCTAATTCTTGTTCTAGGAACTGCTTGTTCTCTTCGACTTTCTGCTTCTGCGGATTGTCCGGGTATTCCGTCAGGCATTTGTCGAGCGGAGCGATGGCGTCTTGCAGCATCTTTTTCTTCTTGGCCGGGTCTTTTAGCTTTTGCGCCTTGGCGAACGTCTGGCTAGTCGTCTTGCGCTGCTTGGTACAGAAGGTATCTGCAAGCTTCTGGTAGAGTTCGCTGGCTTCTTTGCGCAGCTTGCTTGCCTTGAGTTTGTTCAAGAGTTCCTTGGCTTCGCTGAATTTTTCTTTTTGCAAGAGAGTGTCTGCCTGGGCCAGCGCCTGGGCCGGATCGTGGGATTCCCAGTACTTGGTGGCTTCGGCGTTAGTGAGTTGCATCAGTTCGCGAATGTGGTCAATCAGCTCCTGCAAGTGCAGGACGTCTTCGAAGTCGCGGTAACGCATCTGCAAGGTGACGGCTTGCTTCTCGGCTTCGGCAAATTGAGCCTGGTTGTCGGCGAGAGCCTTCACGGCTGCATATTCCTTTTTAGCCTTGGCGAGGGTGTTCTTGTAGGCGATATCTTTCTGTGCCTTGGCCCATTGGGTAAGGGAGTCTCCCGGAGCGAGGGCGATCAAGCTGTCGGCCGTTTCGGCTACGAGGCCGTAGTCGGAATTGGCGCGGTTCATGTTCTTGATCTGGAATACCATGGGCTCGTAGGCCTTGGCCTTTTCGGCTCGGGTCTTGCCGAATTCATTCAGCATGGAGTCGGCCTTGGTTTCCCACTGTGCCCACAAGGGCTTGATGACGCGGAAACGTTCCAAGTAGGCGGTGGCAGAATCGGTGTAGCCTGCTTTGTACAAAGCGTCGGCGTAGTCAAAAATATTCTGGACAATTGCCGGAATGGTGGTGTAGGGGTCGGCGACATCGGTCTTGGCGGTTGCGTCTGTGTTCGGAGTGTTGACGGGTGTCGCGCTCGGAATGTTGTCCGGCGTGCTCAAGCGATGGTTGTCCAACGCCTGGGAATTAAAATAGACATCTTGTTCGGCGCTTGTGGCCGGTTGGCTCGCTTTCGGGGTAGTCTCTGCTTGAGGCTCTGAAACGTCTGCGGCGTTTGCCGATTCAGGCTGGGGATTGGTTTCGGGGGCGGGGGCATTGCCGACGCAAGCCGTCAGCGCGAATGCCATAGAACAAATAAAACTGGGGAGTATAGCCTTATTCAAGATCATGTTGCTAATATAGAAAGAAAACGGACTGCGAAAATAGAGCTTTTTAGTGCGAAAAAGGATGATTTTTACTGAAAAAAAGGAGTGTCCGTGAAAAAACGTTTGCATTTCTGCAAATATTCAATTAATTTAAAGGAGAGAGAAAATGTGAATTAAGGTGGGAGCAATGACTTTGCGTGATAAATCCGACATTCCCGCGTCGGTAGTCGTGGATCTTTTGAATACGGCCAAGGTGGACCCGTTTGTGATTTTCGATGCGAAAACGCACGAAATCTATATGGTGAATCCTTCTATGTCGCTTTTTTGGAAACCGAAAAGACCCTATGAACAGGGAATCAAGTTCGAAGAATATTTCTTTCCTGCCAACGAACAGAATACCTTGTTTGTCGAAGAACTCCTTGAAAAAGGGGTGACGATTATTCGCTGCCCGTATTCGGGAAAAGACCTGGTTGTAGAGGCGTCGCAGATTTCCTGGAATGGCAAGCGCTCCATTTTCATGCGCGTAAACGATCATTCCGACCGGTTCTTCGATTCCCTGACGGGGCTTCCGAATTTAGAGTATTGCCGCATCCGCGGAGAAAACTATGTAGAGGGCCTTTTAAATGCAGGTAAAACCCCTGCAGTGGTTTTCTTCGACATTATCGGGATGAAGCTTTACAACAATGCCAACGGCTTTAGCTCCGGAAACGAGTTCTTGATTCACTTTGCGGCCGTACTGAAAAAGCAGTTTGCAGATAACCTGGTATGCCGTAGCACGAACGACCATTTTGTCGTTGTTGCAGACATTGCCAACCTCGAAGAAAAGTTGCGCGAAGTTCGAAAATACGTTAAAGGTACGGTTTCGAAAATTTCGATGGACCTTTACGTGGGCATTTGCCAAACGGATACAGAAAGCGATATTCTCGACGCGATTGAAAAGGCGAAACTCGCCTGCAACATTCAAAAGAAAAAAGGCGACAAATTTATCCGGCAATATGACGAAGACCTGCACAGGACACTCTTGTTGCACAATTACGTGGTAAACCACATTGACGATGCCATTGCGAACGGCTACATCAAGGTTTACTACCAGCCGGTGGTGCGAACGATTTCGGAAACGTTCTGCGGCATGGAGGCGCTTGCCCGTTGGATCGATCCGGAACAGGGCTTTTTGAACCCGGGCGAATTTATCGGCGCATTAGAGGAATCCAAGCAAATCCATAAGCTCGACAGCCACGTGATAGAACTTGTCTGCAGAGAAATGCGCGAACAATTGGACCAGGGCTACCCTGTGGTTCCGGTGTCGTTCAACCTTTCGCGATTGGACTTTACCGGCTGCGATATTTTTGAGGTAGTCGAAGGTATTCTTGAAAGATACAAGATTGAGCGTGACTACATCCGTGTAGAAATTACCGAAAGCATCATGGCGTCGGATTCGTATATCCAGCATGAAATTGAGCGATTCCGTCTGGTTGGCTACGAAGTCTGGATGGACGATTTCGGGAGCGGTTATTCTTCGCTGAATACGCTCAAGGACTACAAGTTCGACGAACTTAAAATCGACATGGCCTTCCTTTCGAACTTTAACGAGGTATCCCGCACCATTATCAGCTCGATGGTCCGCATGGCGAAAAGCCTTGGGTTAAAGACCTTGGCCGAAGGTGTAGAAACCAAGGAACAGATGGAATTCCTGAAGAGCATCGGTTGCGAAAAAGTCCAGGGCTACTACTATGGGAAGCCGCAACCGTTGAAGGCTACCATGGAGCACATGGAGACTTCGGGAATAGTCATCGAAGATAGTAACACGCGTGCAGTGTATTCAAAAATCGGGCGTCTCGACTATCAGGAAAATACTCCCAGGGCGATCATGTCCTTCGAAAACGGAATTTTCAAGTTCCTGTTTGTGAACAAACAGTACGAAGAACAGCTCCTGAGTCTCGGTTTTAAGGATGTCCAGGAAGTCGAGGATGCTTCGAACAATCCTGAAAACCCGGTGTACTACACACTTCACGAGGCAGAAAGGGCCGCCTACGAGGCTCCCTGTGAAGTGACCTATGTGACGCACGGTATGTACGTCTTTATGAAGGGCCGCCTTATTGCCGACAATAACGGCTGCCACATTTACGATTTGTCTTTCCGCAATACGCATGTGAGTGCTCATGAAAGTTCTTCTCGCGGCAAGGAGGTCGCACTTCCGGCGAATACGAAGACCATCTTGATTGCCGAAGCTAATCCGCAAGAGAGAGCGTTCCTTGAAAGTATTCTGAGGTCGGATTACCACGTGCTGCTGGCCGAAAATGGCGAACAGGCGCTCAGCTTGCTGCTTGAATACGGGCGTCATGTGGCTCTTGCCTTGATTAACGCAAACCTTCCGAAAATGGACG
Source organism: Fibrobacter sp. UWT2 (assembly GCF_900142545.1). Lineage (NCBI taxonomy): Bacteria > Pseudomonadati > Fibrobacterota > Fibrobacteria > Fibrobacterales > Fibrobacteraceae > Fibrobacter > Fibrobacter sp. UWT2. The sequence goes on from NZ_FRBF01000003.1 coordinate 120,531, forward strand.
GTTTCAAGCTCATCCAGAATTTCCAAACTGAACGGCGCAATCTCCAAATTCCATTTGTTGTCATGACCGACAACATGGATTTAGCCAAAGAAAGCATCCGTATAGGCGCCACTCAGTTCCTCTTGACGCCTATTAAAGATAGGGGCATGCTCAAGGCAAAAATTGATGGCTCTATCAAGAATGCCGAAGAACTGCAGCAGCTGGCGTTGAACTACATGGAATTTGTTCCCGGCGGAGTAGTCTTGTTCAGCGTAAAGACGGGCGAAATTCTTTATGCGAACGCTCGCGTGCTCGATATGCTGGAGTGCCACAGCATCGAAGAATTCCGCACCTATGTCGGAAGATTCTTCAAGAACGCGATCCTCCCCGAAGATTACGGAAAGATAAATGCCGAAATCTCGGAACAGGTGACGAGCAGGAGTACAGCGACAAAGCAGCTGACTTTCCGTGTAAAGACGACTGGCGGAAAAACCAAGCGTGTCTACCATGTGGGTAAAGTCTTTGGCAAAACCCCGTATGGCACCATCTTTTCGGCCTTCATGTCCGAAGATGACTTGGCGATGAAAGCGTACTTTAACCGTAAAGACGCCTTTGAAAAATTCATGGCATCGGGCGTGTCGACGAACTCAAAGTCCTACGATCCGGGCTATCGAGGGTTCCTGTTCTGGAATCTGACAAAGAATTCTCCGGTACTTCGCATGGGCGGAATCTCGTACATTCCCAAGGAACTCGAAGACAAGTACACCTACGAAATCCATTACAGGTACCTGAGTTCCTTGATGCTGCAAAACGAGACTAATGTCATCAATTCATTGGATTACACCCGCGACAAGCTGATTCTCGATTACATGAACAAGTGCATGGTCCACGCAATGGACATAAGCTATGACGTCGCGGGCTTCAAGTTTACCATCCGCTCAAGCTTTGACATGATGATGGATCCGGAAACAGGCGACATCATCCTGAAACTGCAAAACGACAGTATCAAGACGACAAAGAAGTAACGATCTCTCAAAAAAGAAAACCCCGACTCAATTGAGCCGGGGTTTTCAATTTCGCGTTAGCGGGGCTTATGCCTGCTTGTAGCTTTCGAGCGATTCCACGCTGAGGCTCTTCACGAAGTTGTAGTGCTTCGCGACTTCGGCTTCGGCGAGGTTCAGGTACACCTTCACGCTCTTGTCGAACAGTTCAGGCGACTTGGTGGCATCGCGGAGGAGCAGCTGGCTCATCACGCAGTTGGCGGCCATTTCGTACAGGTGACGGCTGCAGAGGTCGGTGAATTCGTTGTTGTTCGCTGCCTTCACGAATTCCACAGCTTCGTTGTACTTGGCGTTCATGGCCTTTGCGCGAGCCTTGAGTGCTTCGTATTCCGGGCGCACATCCTGGGCTTCGAATTCTTCGAGCATCTGGCTGTAAGTACCGGTGGTCACGTGCGGGAGAGCTGCAACCGTCTGCAACTGCGTCGTACCTTCGTAAATGGATGTGATACGGGCGTCGCGGTACAGGCGCTGGCAAGCGTATTCGAGCATGTAGCCCGAACCGCCGTGAACCTGGATGCTGTCGTAGCTGTTGATGTTTGCGTATTCGGAGTTCATACCCTTTGCAAGCGGAGTGCATGCAGAGGCGAGCTTCTGGTACAGCTTGAGTTCGGCCTTTTCTTCGTCGGTGAGCTTGCGGTCACGTTCGATGTCTTCGAGGCCCTTGTAGATGTCCACGTAGCTGGCTGTCTGGTACAGCAAAGCGCGGCCTGCATCGAGGCGTGCCTTGATGTGGGAAATCATTTCGTACACAGCCGGGAAGTTCACGATAGCCTGACCGAACTGCTTACGGTCCTTGGCGTAGGCGAGAGCTTCGTTGTAAGCCATCTGGCTGATGCCCACGGACTGGGCGGCAATGCCGAGGCGTGCGCCGTTCATGAGGGCCATCACGTACTTGATCAGACCGAACTTGCGGCGGCCGCAGAGTTCTGCCTTGGCGTTCTTGTAGACAAGTTCGCAAGTCGGGCTTCCGTGGATACCCATCTTGTTTTCGATACGGCGGACATCAACGCCACCGTCGCGCTTGTCGTAAATGAACATGGAAAGACCACGACCGTCGCGGGTGCCTTCTTCGGAGCGGGCGAGCACCAGGTGAATGTCGGAGTCGCCGTTCGTGATGAAGCGCTTCACGCCGTTCAGGTACCAGCACTTGTCGGCTTCGCTGTAGGTGGCCTTGAGCATCACGCGCTGCAGGCCGGAACCGACATCGGGTTCGGTCAAGTCCATCGACATCGTTTCGCCGGCGCACACGCGCGGAATGAAACGGGAACGCTGGTCTTCGTCGCCGAATTCATAGAGCGTCTCGATGCAGTCCTGCAGGGACCAGATGTTCTCGAAACCGGCGTCTGCAGAGGCGATCATTTCGTTGATGGCCGTGTAGGCGGTAATCGGGAAGTTCAGGCCGCCAAAGCGGCGCGGCATCGTGACACCGTTGAGGCCAGCCTTGCGGGTGGCTTCGAGGTTTTCATAGGTCTTGGATGCGTAACGAACGCGGCCGTTTTCGCAGTGCGGGCCTTCGGCGTCCACTTCTTCGGAGTTCGGGAAGACGGTGTTCGCGGTGATGTCGCCAGCGACTTCGAGCACGCGGTTGTAGTTGTCCATCGCGTCGGCAAAATCTTCCGGCGCATAGTCGAAAGCGTCCTTGTCGGCATAGCCCTTTTCCTTGAGCTCGACAATGCGCGGCATCAGGGAATTGCTTTCGAGGTTGAATTTAATCTCGGGATGATCTGTATAAAAATTCGCCATATCGCCTACTTATTGTTTGCCTTGTAATACTTGATCATCTTCGGGAGAACTTCTTCGACGGTGCCGTTGATCACGTAATCAGCGATAGCGTTGATCGGAGCTTCGGGGTCGGAGTTCACGGAGATGATGATACCTGAATCCTGCATGCCAGCGAGGTGCTGGATCTGGCCGGAAATACCGAAAGCGATATAGACCTTCGGGCGGACAGTCACGCCGGTCTGACCGATCTGGCGGTCATGATCGACAAAGCCCGCATCCACGGCGGCGCGGCTTGCACCGACTTCGGCGTGGAGTTCCTTGGCAAGTTCAAACAGCAGGTCGAAGTTTTCCTTGGAGCCCATGCCGTAACCACCGGCGACCACGATGGGTGCGCCCTTGAGGTTGTGCTTGGCCTTTTCCACATGGCGTTCGAGCACCTTGACCACGTATTCCGTTTCCGGCACGTACTTGGCCACGTCGTGCTTGATGACTTCGCCCTTGTAGTTCGGATCGACAATTTCCTTCTTCATCACGCCTTCGCGCACGGTCGCCATCTGCGGGCGGTGTTCCGGGTTCACGATCGTTGCGACGATGTTGCCGCCGAATGCCGGGCGGATCTGGCAAAGCTGGTTTTCGTAAGCCTTCTTCACGCCACCGATGCTCATTTCGAAGCTGTCGATTTCGAGTTCGGTACAGTCGGCGGTAAGACCGCTGTGCATGGCGCTAGAAATGCGCGGGCCGAGGTCACGGCCAATCACGGTTGCACCGAGCAAGCAAATCTGCGGCTGCTCTTCCTTGAAGAGGTTCACCACGAGGGCTGCATGCGGGTTGGTGGTGTAGGGGAACAGGCCTTCGGCATCGAACACATGAACCTTGTCCACACCATACGGGAAAACCTGCTTTTCAATGCCATCGAGGCCCTTACCGGCGCAGATGCACTCGAGCTGAACGCCGAGCGTGTTGGCCAGCTTGCGACCCTTGGACAAAAGTTCGAGGGAAACGTCAACGACGGTCGTGCCCTCAATTTCGCAATATACAAATACGTTATTCATAGGCTAGCCAATAATTTTCTCGTCTAAAAGTTCCTTGATAAGTCCTTCAACGTCGGCGTCGCTCGCGGTAAGCGTGCGGCTTTCCTTCGCCTTGAACACGATGTTCTTGACAGCCTTCACGTTCGTCGGAGAACCGGCCTTACCGATCTGCGTCGGGTCGGCGTCGATGTCCGCGGCACCCCACTGCGGGATGTCGAGGTAGGGCTTCTTCGCGATGAGGGCGGCGTACTTTTCGGCGGCTTCCGGAGCGCGTTCGGCGACGGCGGTTGCATTCTTGAACTTCATGATGCGCTTCGCGTTGCGCGGGCGGCACGGAGCGGCACTGCCGTTCACGGTCACGACCAGCGGGAGCGGTGCTTCCACCGTTTCCACACCACCGTCGATATGGCGGCGGATCACAACCTTGCGGGCCTTCTCGTCGAGGCTCAAAATTTCTTCGGCGTAGGTCACCTGGGTGAGTCCGAGCTTTTCGGCAATCTGCGGACCGACCTGTGCGGTGTCACCGTCGATAGCCTGGCGGCCACCGAGAATGATGTCATAGTCGCCGACCTTCTTGACGGCCTGGGCGAGCGTGTAGCTAGTAGCGAGCGTGTCAGCGCCACCGAGGGAACGGTCCGTAATCACGTAACCGCAGTCGGCACCGCGATACAGAGCTTCACGGATAACTTCAGCGGATTTCGGCAGACCCATCGTCAGCACAGAGATGGTGGAACCCGGGAACTGGTCCTTCAAACGAAGGGCTTGCTCCAGGGCGTTCAGGTCTTCGGGGTTGAAGACCGCGGGCAATGCGGCACGATTGATAGTACCCTGCGGCGTCATGGCGTCCGGGCCTACGTTTCGTGTATCAGGTACTTGCTTAGCAAGCACAACGATTTTAAGACTCATAATTCTCTAATTAGGTTGTACAGTTAATTGCTGAAATCTTGCGACTTTGCAAAATTTACGGGGTATAAAATAGCATTTTCTCTCGAATGTCGTTCTCGGCTTGACCATGAATCGCCGCATTCACCTGTAAATTATGTGTAAGAAAACTGTAGTAAATTCGTAAGATGTGGCTTTGCCCAATGAGGGGGGAATGAAGATTGAGCCTGCAAAAATGTGTAGAATGATATGGGCAATGTAGCACTTTATTGTTGTGGATAAGTCGCCCGATAAGGAATGGCGAACTGCCCCCCGAAATTAGACTTCGTTTAAAATTTTAAACAAAGGGCGTCCTTTCAACACGAAAGTTCTACATAGCCGTTTTCGCAGAGCACCATTAACAGCCTGCCCAGAGGGCTTTGGCCATTTGCAAACCAGTTGAACGACTGATTTTTTACGTCCGCGTTTTGTGGCAGACGGTGCTCTACGTTGATAGCCAAGGGGCCGGTTCCCCTCAGGGTAACTGTCTCGATTCGCGATACTGTCAATACTGCGAAGGGCGACGACCTCAAGCAGATAGTGGAACTTCCCGCCCGAATCGAATACGCTGTCAGCGGGATTAGCTGCTACTCTGCGAATAAATATATTTAATGCGATTGTGAAAAGCAAGAGGTATGACTTTCGCCCTTACTTCACCACTTCGATGTACACGCCCTTGGGTAAATCGGGGAGGGCGCCGCTTGCGTTGCGTACTCCGACAGGCTTTCCGAGCGCATTGAATATCTTGCTGCCGGGCTTGCCGTGCCGCGCTTTCTCGAAATTGCGGATGACTGTGGTGCCGCCTTCGATTGTTACCTTGATTTCAAAGGTGACTTGCTTACTGCCGTAAACGAGCGCTTGTCGCACGGTGAATGTATCTCCGGCTTTGACTTTACCTGGCATGTGGCCGATTTTCGTGGTCATGGTCGTGAGGTCCACGTTGGAGAACACGACGCTAGAGCCGTTCGGGTCCCAGGCAACGATTTTGCCGTCCTTGTCGAACCAATGTCCGGTGCCTTCGCCGGTCGTTTTGCTGTTGAGGCTTCCGTCGGGTTCCACTCCGTAGAATTCTACTTTGTCTTCAATTTCAGTTCGCTTGATGCCGAGGATGCTTGCGGCTTCGCTGCCATTCAGGTCGAGCGTTACGGGCGCATAGCTGTCGCTTATTGGGAGCGTTGTCTTGAGCGCGATTTTCTGGACAGTGATTTCGACAGAGCTGCTGGATGCGGGTTCCGACGAACTTGAAGTTGGCTCGGAACAGTTCTCACCGATGCAGAACGTGAGCGATTCACCGGGCGTCCCGATGTCGGTAATCTTGAGACCTGTCTTGGAGCCGTTATACCAGCGGATAGCGGGGTAGACATCATCTGAAAATTCCGAATAAGTGCCGCTCTTGAAGAACGTGTTGGCGGTGCTGCCCGGACTTGGCCATTGATCGCCCGGGTTGTCGCTTGATTTGCCTGCGGCGCTGGCGTGCACGATTCGGAGTCCCAGCTTATCCGCAGCGGAATTGCCTTCAATGGAAAAATCGTAATGCTGCATCAAGAGGCCGCTGCCTGCAAGCACCTTGTTGCGGCCCGTGTTGCGCACGTAGGACCACACCAATCCTTCTTGGTTTGGCTTGTTTGGGTTCTTGTAGCGGTAGCAGAATTCTCCGGGCTTGGAAACTTCGAGGGGCGTTATGTTGTTTACGTCGTCGCTGGTGATGTCCACAAACGGAATCCAGCCCTGGTCTGCACGGAAAAAGTCGTTTATTGCCACCGGGTTCAGGTCGTTTGCGCGGTTGCCCATAGTGCAGTAGTCGCCATACCAGTAGAGGTCCGGCCAGCCAAAGATCATGTGCCCCGATTCATGCACAAAAACATATATCGAAAACTTGCCCGGCATGTCCGTCATCTGATGGTGCGTGAGCCGGACTCCATCGCGCCTTTCGTTGGACCATCCGGAATGCGGCCACAGGCCCTGTCCCCAAGTTTGCCCGGCGCCGGCGTATACGATGTTGATGGCTTCGGTAGTCCCGTCCTTGTCGTTGTCGTAGCGCGAAAAATCAACCTGAGAATCGAAATACGCGAATACTTCTTTCATCAGCGAATCCGACCCGGAGTATCCCTGCAAACCTTCGTACCAGGACTTGGGATGCTTTGCGCGGTACCAGCCGTAGACTTCGTTCGTGAGGTCGAGCTGCCCGTTAGAAACGTCTAGATAGTAGTCGCGTACGGAACCGTTGCAGCCGTCCCTATTGAAGCCTTCCTTGTTGAGCCATTCCTTGACTTCGTCCACTGTAACGGGGACTGCCTGGTCCGAGAAATCGACGAGCAGGGTAAGGCTGTAGATTTTGCCCTTGGGGGCGGCGTAGTGGCCCTGGGTTGTGACCGCGGTCGTTTTCATGAGGGCGCGGGTTTGGGGTGCCCCGCGGGAATTGTCGAACGTGGGCCTCGCCTCGGCGGGCCATTCCTGGACGCGTTTCCCCTGATACACGATGTCTGCAAAAAGCATCGTCGGGAACAACAATAATAAAAGACAAAGCGGGTTAACCCAATTTTTCATATAACACATCCCATGTTTAGTACACCTTTTTTCCGAAAATACATTAATTTCGCCCCAAAAGGCCGCTTTTCTTTAAATTTTACGCAAGGGGGCTTTGAAATTTCTGCAAAACTATTTGCTTTTAGGTGGGGTAAATCCCTTTTTGCCGGATTTATTTTTGAGAAAGGTTGTGTAGTGTTGGAAAAAGGATGGTACAAGATGTTTGGAATCGAAACAAAAAAAATTGCTTGCGTTGCCCTTGCTTTGGTTGGAGGTCTCTTCACACAAGGGTTTTCTCAAGACGTTCTTTATCCTGATATGTTCGCGTTGAACGAAGTTCAACTGCTTGACGGTCCGTTAAAGGAGCGCCAAGACTTGAACGTAGAAACCCTGCTGAGTTACGACGTGGACCGCCTTCTGGCGCCGTTCTACGAAGAAGCGGGCATGAGACCGAAAGCATCCAAGTTCCCGAACTGGGCTGGTTTGGACGGGCATGTACTCGGGCATTACCTGAGTGCGCTTGCGATGCATTACGCCGACAATGACGACATTCAGGTTAAAGAACGGTTGGAATATGTCTTGAATGAACTCAAGACGATTCAGGACCAGAATTCCAAGGACAATAACTTTAAGGGCTATATTAGCGGCGTGCCCAACGGCAAAAAGATGTGGCTCAGCATGAAGAGCGGCAATGCCGGCGCCCAGAATGGCTATTGGGTACCATGGTACAATATTCACAAGCTTTACGCGGGCCTGCGCGATGCCTACATTTATGCAGGCTATGAACAGGCTAAGACCATGTTCTTGGCTCTTTGCGATTGGGGCTTAACAATTACGGGCGGCCTCAACGATTCCAAGATGGAATCGATGCTAGGCACGGAACATGGCGGCATGGCCGAAGTCTATGCCGACGCCTACGCGCTCACCAAACAAGACAAGTACTTGAAAGAGGCCAAACGCTGGTCGCACAAGTGGCTTTTGAATGCCATGGCGGCAAGCAATGATAACCTGACCAACGTGCATGCGAATACGCAGGTGCCGAAAGTTGTGGGCTTTGCGCGCGTTGCCGAACTCACGAATGACGCAACATATGTAAAGGGCTCCGAATACTTCTGGGATCGTGTGGTCAACAAGAGAAGCATTGCAATCGGCGGCAACAGCATTTCGGAACATTTCCCCTCTTTCGATAACCACAAAAAGTATGTGGAAGAGCGCGAAGGACCGGAATCTTGCAACACCTACAACATGCTCAAGCTCACGGAACGCCTGTTCAATATGGACCATAGCGCCAAGCAGGCGGATTTCTACGAACGTGCGCTCTTTAACCATATCTTATCCACAATACATCCAAAACATGGCGGGTACGTGTACTTCACTCCTGCACGTCCCCGCCATTACCGGGTGTATTCCAAGGTGAACGCGGCCATGTGGTGCTGCGTGGGTTCGGGCATGGAAAACCCGGCCAAGTACAATCAGTTTATTTACACCAAAGACGGCGACAAACTTTACGTGAACCTCTTTGCTGCATCTATACTGAATTGGAAGGCGAAGAACGTGCAAATCAAGCAAGAGACTGCATTCCCGAAGGGTGAAAGTTCCAAGTTCACCGTTACCGGCTCCGGCTCTTTCGACATGCAGATTCGTCACCCGTACTGGGTCAAAGAAGGCGAATTCAAGGTGATCGTCAACGGCGACACTGTGGTGAAAAAGTCTGACCCTTCGAGTTACGTGTCGGCCGGAAAATCTTGGAAGAGCGGCGATGTGATCGAAGTGCTTTACCCGATGCATGTGCATACCGAAGACCTGCCGAATGTGTCTGACTACGTGGCGCTCATGTACGGCCCGATTGTGCTCTCGGCAAAAACGGGAACCGCAAACTTAAACGGCCTCGTAGCCGATGACGGTCGCTGGAGCCATATTGCCTCGGGCGCGCTCGAATCGCTTGACCAGGCGCCCATGCTTGCAAGCAAAAAAGAAGATATTCCCTCGAAGCTTGAACCTGTCAAGGGCGAACCGCTGCACTTCAAGGCGCCGTACTTGTTTGCGAACAAGAAAGACGGCAGCCTGCTTCTGGAGCCTTTCTACGAGGTGCATGACGCACGCTACATGATGTACTGGATGGTGCTTACGGACCCCTCGATTCTGGAACGCCTAAGAAAGGAACAGGAAGAAGCCTTGGCGCTCGACGAAAAGACGGTTGACAAGGTGGCTCCTGGCGAGCAGCAGCCCGAAGTGGATCACCAGATGAAGACCGAAAATACGACCTCTGGTACGGCAAACGGTGAATTCTACCGCGACGCAGGTAAGTGCAATGCGGGCGACGGCGGCATGATCAGCTACGTGCTCGAAACCAATAGCGAAGATTCCTTGAGCCTGATGGTTCGCTATTGGGGCAACGAAGGCTGCTCCCGTACCTTTGATATCATGATCGACGGCGAAAAGCTCGCGACCGAAAGCATCGAGGGCAAGTGGAACAAGAAGGAATTCGTGAATGAAGTCTATGCGATTCCCGATGCCATGGTCAAGGGCAAAAAGGAAATCCGCGTGACGTTCCAAGCGGGTGCCGGCAACATGGTGGGTGGCCTCTACGGTGTGCGCCTGCTGCGCAACAAGCCCAAGCCTGAACCGACGGCGATTGCCGCAAAATTGGCTACTCGCCCTGATTTGAAGGCCCGCGTTTACGGCGGAGAATTGCAGATTGATGCCGGTACGGCGCTTTCGCAGGGCTATACCGCCAGAATTTTCAGCATGAACGGTCGCTTGGTAAAGTCGCAGGCGCTTGCGGCGGGGCAATCCAGCTTCAGCATCGGCCTTGGCGACGTGCAAAACGGCATGTACATTTTGAAGATCCAACGCGACGGCTTTAGCTACGGCACGACGATTTTCAGAAAAAACCGATAAAATTGAGAACATTTCGCAGAATTTGAGAACATGAATTCTGCGAAATTCTGAGTTTTGTGCTTAAATTTGTTAAATTTTAGTTAATTTAGGACGTTTTGCTAATATAGAGCTATATTTACCATATAAAATTTGAGAACATTTTAAAAGTTCTCCGGGATGGATATATGGTAAATTGGGTGAATAAGTTCAAAATGGCGGCCTTGGCCGCCGCTTTGGGCACAGGCGTTGCCTCGGCAGAAAAGACGGTTGTGTTTTTTACGCCATGGTCGAATACCAATGCGGTCTTGTTCATGAACGGCGATTCCGTGGCGACAATGACTGCGCTTGACAATTATTGTGGCTGGTTCAAGGCGACCGTCGACGCTCCCGAAAAGAATTTCAACGTCTACTTCAAGCAGACCGTTGGCCTGAATTACGTGGGCGCCGAGGGCATGGTGACTGAAGAACCTATGATCGCAGGCGAAATATCGCTCGATTCCGTGGCAGCACTTTCGGACACCATTTGGGTGCAGGGCTACAAGACCGATGTTCCGGCGCAGTTTTCGGGCTACCCTGGCGTACTCGGCGATTGTCCGCTCAAGAAAATTCCCGTGACCGTTTACGACTGGCTGCACGGAACCAAAGGCGACGGCGACGGTAGCGGCAAAAATGGTGACCCCGCAAACGGAGTCAGTGCCGACTTTGGTTCGGGCGGATGTTCCGGCAAGGACAAGGCCGTCACAGGCATGGTTGAATACAACCTCGGCGAAAACGGAGTCCCCGTGCGCGCAGACCCGTTCCCCGAAAAATGCAAGATTACGGAACATCTCGACAGTTGGTTTTTGCCCGAAGTCATTGCCAAAGACGACGAAGGCAACGAGTACACCAACATGACTTGCCGCGACCTTTACGTGTCTATGGACGACGAAGGATTCTGGCTTGCTGAAGTTTCCAAAGACCAGATTTCTAAAGGCAACGAGGCCAATTCGGACGGCATGTTCCTGTTGGACGATTTTGAATTTCTCGACGAAGCGAAGACGGTTCCGAACCCTTATTACGACCAACTGAAGGGAACAAAAATCGGAAAGCATAACTTCGGCTATGCTGCAAAAATCCAGGCGACGTTTGAATACGTTCCGGGGCAGTATTTTGATTTTTACGGTGACGACGATGTGTGGGTGTTTATCGACCACCGCCTGGCGGTAGACATTGGCGGGCAGCATGGCCAGGTGGCGGGCGCTGTGGATCTCGATACCATCGGGCAGAATACGGGCGACAAACTTGTTCCCGGCAAAATCTACGACTTCCATATTTTCTATGTGGAACGCCATACGGGCTCTTCGAATTTCCGCATGCGTACCTCGATTGATTTGCAGGTTGATGCGTCAATCTTCTTGTCGTCGGACAATCGCGACGGCGGCACCACTTACGAAGTCTGGCAGATAAACAAGAAGAGCGAGCTTTCTTGCAACTTTGATGCAAATTCTACCGAGCTCGATACGACCGGTGGCGTGTCTACCTTCAAGCTTACGGGCGGAAACCTCGCAGGGCCAGAAATTCTGGGCATTGGCACCCATTACGAAGGTATCAAGATTACGAGCGATTCTACGTTCTCCATTGACTCTGCGGCGATTGTTTCTAGCTTTGCGCTTGCCCCCGGCCATTACTTCTTAGAAATCACGCTCAAGGCGGACCCGAGTCAAATGGTGAAGGTCGAAATTACGGTGCCCTCTTATTCTGTGCCGAGTGTCGCGTTTGCAAAAGAAGACTGGACGATTCTCGGTAAAGAGGTTTCGGGCGACACCGCCCAAATTGGCCCCTGGGCGTATGCGACATACCAGGTGAACATTACCTTCTTTGAAGAATGGGCGAAGGTCAACAATTACAACCGCAAGATTAATCTTTCTTTCTCGAACCCGGATATCGATATTTTAGATACGGTGGGCGGCAAGAAAATCAATGCCGTGACTCTCGACGAAAACGGTCGCGCCACGTTCTACGTGCGTGCGAATTCCCCTGTGTCGGGCGTGAACCTTACGGCCAAGGGCGCTGCAGCGGGTGTTTCGGTTTGGAGTAACTTGAAATTTGCCGAACCGCCTGCACCCCGTGTAGAACGCGCCATTGTGGTAGATAGAAACGGTGACGGCCGTGCAGATAGTTTGTATGTGCATTTCGAGCGCTCTATCATGGGCAATAGCCGACTTGATTCGATCCAGTTTACCTTTGGCGAATCGTTCCAACCGACATCGAAATTCAAGGTGATAAACGAAACCGATATCGTGATCACGGCTGAAGACATGACCGGCGAAGGATGCAGCAAGAGCGTTTGCGGCTTTGGCAGTAGGCAATTTACGGGCGATGCGTCCGGTGTTTACACAGGGACTTTGAATAACTGGTTCACCTACGAAAACGAAGGCGAAGTAAGCAGTTTCTATATCGAAAATGAACCTGTTGCCGATGGCGTTGGCCCCATTATTCTTGCGGCTTCGAAAACCGAAAACAAAGACGGGAATAGATTTTTGAACATTACCTTTAGCGAAGCGATTACGGATGAATCCAGGGCCGCCTTTGCCGAGATGTTTGAATTCACCTGCATACGTTCGGGCTCGAATCAGGTACCCGAAAAGCCTGTATTGCAGAGCGGTTTGGGTACGCAAATGATGTTGGTTTATGCCGTAAGCGAAATGGATGCGGTGCTCCCGAATGCCGGGGACATGATTCGCTTTGCGCCTCGCGGCTCCGCGCGTGATTTGGTCGGCAATGCGCCGCATGCCGAAAATCCGTGGGTCGTAATTACCGGAAACCAGGACCTCGGCGTAGAAAATCCGGGTGTTGTCGCGCTTGGCGAAGATCCCTACGATATCATCAAGAATAATTCTGTAACGCAGCCGAAGCTTATTACGGGTACAACGCAGACTGCCCAGCAGATAGCTGATTCACTGGGCGTGCAAGGGACTCTTCTTGATTTCGATATCGCAAAAATCATGGTGGAACAGACGAAAAATTCGGTCGATGCTCTTGACGCCTTTATCAAGTCGCGCATAGGGAGCGAAACCGATTATGACACGACTATTACGAGCATTAGCGAACAAGAAGCGCTTGCGCAGTTGTTCAACGATATCCGCGTGAATCTGTTGGATACGTCGTACGGCTTTAGCGAACAGACCATCAATGGTATTTTGGACGGTTCCATTACCGAAGAAAACTACAAGGCCTTTGTGGGCGAACAGGAACTTGGCGTGATAGCGACCATGACCGAAGCCAATATCGAAGCGAGCCGCGACACGACCATTACCATAGGCGGGGTTACGACAGTAACTCAGGGCGACATGTTCGAATTGATCCGTAGCGGAAAACTGGATGCCGAACTTGCCGAGGCGGGGGTGAGCGAAAAACTGGTCGAGGCAATCAAGCGGGGCGATGTGACCGAATACAACCTCGAAGAATACCGCAGCGGCGAAAAGACGGTTGTGGCCGACAATGCAGTCGAACTTTACTACCGCACGCATTATTTTAGCCAATTTGGCCAGTATGTGGGCGGAACGTCGGGTTCCATCAAGTGTTCCGACAAAGAAGTGTACGGCGACGAAGGCTGCCTCAAAAACAAGGGTAAAGTGTTCCTTGCCTGGAACATGCGCTCCAAAAACGGGCGATTGGTGGGTACAGGCGTCTATATTGCGCGCCTCGAAGTCAAAATTGTGGTAGACGGCAAGAATACGGTGCACCGCACGCACGATTACCTATGGGGCGTACGCCGCGGAAAATCGGGATTTTAGCCCCCCCCATTGACATTATGTCAATAGAATCTCCTTTTAGGGGGTTCTTTTTTTTTCGCTTAAAAGGTAATTTATAATCAGGTTGTTTGAAAAGGTGGAAAGGAAGGTGTTCTTATGATGTTTGGATTCAGGCGTGCCGCCTGCGTCGTTTTGGAGGCTACAGCTATTTCGGCAGTGAATTCTTTCGCTGTCACAAGTCAGTTCCGCGGTGTGAACTGGGCAGATAAACGCGATAATTTCGTGTCAGACGTGCTGGTGCTTTCGGGCATGAGCCTGTCGGACAATTACCAGTCGGCATCTGTGGTGGCAGACCGCGTTATCGGGCAGTTCCAGGAGCTTTTCGGCACCAACAGCGTGCGAATTCCGGTGAACGAACCCACGATTCTCAAGTTCTGGGATACCTACACGGGCGTTATCGACATGGGTCTTTCCAAGGGCCGCATCGTGATGGGCTACTGGGGCCCCGCACAGCCTTCAGGCCCGAAAAATATGAATGATTGGTGGAGCATGTGGGCAAAAATCGTCGAAAAATACGGCGATCACCCGAATGCCTATTTTGAAATATTCAACGAACCGCACATGTACAGCAAAACGGAACTGCGCGACCTTTATGCCCAGTGGTTGAGCAAGTTCCCGAATGTGCCGCGCGACCATATTCTGCTCGACGGTTCGGGCCTTGCCTGGAATGTGCCCGACATTGCCGACGACCCGCGTTTTGAAGGTTGCCTTTTCGCGGTGCACGAATACACCTTCTGGAACATGAGCATTACCACCGAGCAGGGCTGGAAAAACAGCTTCAAGGGCAAAGTGGGCAAGTACGTTGACCGCACCGTGTGTACAGAATGGGGCGGTGCCATGAGCCCTGGCGACAAGGCGGGCGTGCATTACGACTACATGGACTATAATTCTACTCCGACGAATTACTTTATGGCCTACATTCGCGGCATGTCCGATCAATTGCGCGAATGGGAAATGGGTAGTTTTTACTGGCCGGGGCTTCGCGATGGCGACTGGTACAGTATGACAAAGCGCAGCGGCGAAGGCGCAAACATCAAGCTCGAAATCGTGAACCAGTCGGGCGTAGACCGCATGAAAATGGCTTGGGCCGACACCGTCGAAACGAACCCGCCAGAACGCAAGGCATACAATGACAAGGTTGCCGAAATTCCGGGGAAAATCGAGGCCGAAAATTACGACGAGGGCGGTAACCGATTCAGTTTCTATGACAAAGATGCTTCAAACAAGGGCGAAATCTACCGCGAAGATGCCGTAGATGTCGTTACCCTCGATGGTGCGACTTGCAATGGTGACGCTTGCAAGGGTTACGCGATTGGTTACACCGAAGCGGGCGAGTGGCTTGAATACAGCGTGAAAGTCGCTGCCGATGGCAAGTACGGCGTTCGCGCGAACGTGGCGACAGCGTCCGAAACTTCAAAAATCCAGCTGCTTGTCGACGGCAAGGTGCTTCTCGATACCATTACATTCGAAAAGGTCGACACGACCTGGAATGTATACAAACAAGTTGATCTCGGAACCGCAAACCTTACTGCTGGCGAACACATTCTAAGGCTTGTCATTGCAGGCAGCTATGTGAATGTAGACTGGCTCCAGTTCTGCGAAAAAGAAACTTGTGAAGACAAAACAGGAATCCGCGCAATCGCTCCGACAGCGGTTTCCAAGACGGCCCCGCGCCTCCGCAAGCAAGGCGGCAAGCTCTTTGTCGAAAAGAACGGAATGCGCTTTGACTTGACCGGACACCGTATCAAATAAGTGTTTCGGCATTGACAACTTGTCAACGAGAACTCCCGAAAAGGGAGTTCTTTTTTTGACATCAAAAGGTATTTTTTTACTGGTGTGGATTTTTCGTGAGGTTTCTTATGGATACAAGGATTCTTTCTTTGGCCTTTGGCTGCACGCTCGCTTTTGCAGGTGCCGCCGCTGCCGCCACTCAGGCGACGTTCTATGTTTCCCCCTCTGGCAATGATGCTGCCGCGGGTACAAAAGATGCTCCGTTCAAGACGATTACGCAGGCACAAAAAGCCGTGCGCGCCATTAACGGTTCTATGACAGGCGACATCGAAGTCATTCTTCGCGAAGGCACCTACGTGCTCCCTGCAACCATTGCATTTGACGAACGCGACGGCGGTAAGGACGGCCACTACGTGCGCTATAAAGCTGCCGATGGCGAAAAGCCCTTGATTACCGGCGGTATGGGCATTACCGGCTGGACCATTCACGACGAGGCGAACAACATCTGGAAAGCCGAAGGCGTTGAAGGCCGTTTCCGCCAGCTTTACGTGAACAACCGCAAGGCGGTTCGCGCTTGTTTTCCCAACGTGATTGCCGCAAACGAAAAGGGCAACGGCGGTTTCGACCACGATTTCGTGCGCCTCACGAAGGTGGACTCTTCGGGCCGCGCCTTCGATGTCTCTGCCGACTACATCAAGAATATCAAGAACATCGAGGATGTCGAAATCCACTTGATGATTGCCTGGTCCGAAAACATTTTGCGCTTGGAAAAGGCCCAGGTAAACGGCGGCACCGCAAAGCTCATCCCCAAGGATCCTGAACGCACCAAGCTGTTCCACCGCGCTTTCCCCATGCTCGGCACCGCCTTCATGAGCAATCCGCCCAAGCAGCAGGTTTTCTATCTGGAAAATTCCTACGACCTGATTGACGCTCCGGGTGAATGGTACCTGGACGAAAAGAACCATGTGCTTTATTACAAGCCGCGTTCCGGCGAAAGTATGGCGACTGCCCACGTGGTTGCACCCCGCCTCAATACTTTGTTCAGCGTTTTGGGTAAAGACACCAAGAATAAGGTGGGCTACATGTCTTTCGAAGGCCTGACCTTTGCCCATTCCAATTATACACGCCCGAGCGAAGAGGGCTTCTTGGATTTGCAGGCGGCAAATTTCAATGTAGACGTTCTTCCGGATCAGAGCCGCGGAAACTGGGAAAAGCTGAACAGCAACAAGTACTTGCTGTGGCGCCCCGATGCGGCTTTCCGCGTCGAAAATGCGCACCACTTCTTGGTGCAGGGTAACGTATTCTCGCAGATTGCAGCCACCGGCCTTGACTTTGTCTCGGGTACCAATGACGACATGATTCAGGGCAATGCCTTCTTCGAAATCGGTGCCGCGGGCATTATGCTGGGCAAGTTCTATCAGGATTCTACGACTGAAATCCATATCGCCTATAATCCCAGCGACAAGGACGAAATCAGCACCCGCGATACGGTCAAGAACAACCTGGTCACCAACGTGACGAACGAACATCAGGGTGCCGTAGGTATTGGCGCCGGTTACCCCCGCTATGTGGTAATCGAACATAACGAAGTCTCTTACACTTACTACTCCGGCATTTCTATTGGCTTTGGCTGGACAAAGCAGCAGACAGCCATGACCAATAACCATGTGAACTGGAATGAAATTCACCACATTGCGCGCTTGCTTTGCGACTCCGGCCCGATTTACACTTTGAGTAACCAGGGCACTGGCAGCGAAATTCAGCACAACTACATTCACGATAACGGAACCTCCAAGTGGGCGGATTACTGGAACGTGCCTATTTACCTGGACGAAGGTTCCAGCGGCTTTACCGTGAAAGAAAACGTGTTCAAGAATTCCCCTGCAGGCGTAGGCCAGAATCAGGCGGGTCAGAACACTCTGCAGCAGTCCAATAACTATTACAGCGATGATGTGGTAAACAACGCCGGTATCGAAAAGGCCTTCCGTTACATCCGCGACATCAAGGAAATTCCGCTCGCTGACTTTAACGGCGCCATGGAACAGACCCCGTACAAGGCTCAGCTCACCCTCCCGGGAATTGTGCAACTCGAAGACTACGATATGGGCGGCCAGAGCGTATCGTATAGCGACAAGGACTTTGTGAACGAAGGTGGCGCCTACCGCGAAGACGGTGTCGACATTGTGCAGGTAGATTCTGCCGACGCTAGCAAGGGTTATGCCATTGGCTACACTCAGGCAGGCGAATGGCTTGAATACTCCGTGAACGTGGTGACCGCAAGCAAGTTCGTGTTCCGCGCCAGCGTGGCAGACGGCCTCGAAGGCGGTGGCATTCGCCTGTTTATCGACGGTAAGGCCGTGACCGATACGATTGCGGTACCGCAGACCGACGACTGGAACACCTATACGCTCATGGATGGCGAAACCAGCGAAATCGAAAAGGGCGAACATATTCTGCGCCTGCAGTTCACCGGTGCTTACGTGAATATCGACTGGATTCAGTTCGCACTCACCAAGGACGAACTTGGAACCACCGGAATTCGCGCCTACAGCATGGACTTCATGCCGAATGCGGATCGCTCTCTGAAGGTGTTTAACGCAAGCGGTCGCTTGATGGGTGTCTTCAATAACCGCGCGGGCCTCTCGCTCACTGAAACCTTGAAGCAGGCTGGCCTTGCAAAGGGAATCTACCTGGTGCGTGGCGCTGGCAAGACGCTCCGCGTGCAGGTGAAGTAATCGGCGCTAGATAAACTTGGGTCTATAAGAAAGGCGGGCAAATGCCCGCCTAATTTTTTTTCAGCAGCGGATGCTGCCATGGCTTCTTCGCGGCCTTCAAAAACTTCTGATTGGTTTTCTTCGACCTGAATATCTTCTTTGTTTTCCATATAAATCCCTTTAAGTTGTATGTACTTAAAGGGAATATATAAAAATTATCGCAGGATGTAGTAGCCGGGACTTGTGCGGGTGTGCGTGACGTTTCGGCCCTTGGTGTCGAAGCGCCTTGTGGTTCCGTATTGGGGCGCAGGTCGAATCGTGGCTTTTGGCCTGATGCCGTCAACGACGGTCGGCGTTGACGTAGTGAGCAGTACTGCGGTAATTGACTTTGCGGGGAGCGTCATCTTGAAACTGTTAATGCTGTAGCCAGTCGCAGAGGTGGTTCCGCCCTGCGGATTTGCATCTACCACGTTTTCTTTCAACGCGTTGCTTGTGTGTGAAACGAACGTTTCGCCTTGGAGATTTTGCAAGGTGAGTGTTTTGACTGTTCCGTCGGAGGCGAAGTTCGCAAGATCGATGTTGATTTCTTGTGCGTCCTTTTCTGCGCGGTTCACGAAGATGACTGTGAGCGAATCGCCCTTGTTGCTGATGGAACTATAAGCTGAAACGAGTGAGTCGTTTGTGGAGGCGGATTCGATGCGATTCGCATGCCCGTAGCGACTGAACAGGTGGACTGCTTCGTACATGCCGTCTCCCCATGTCCACGGGGTGAATATTTCGACGCCGTTGTCCTGCATGGTGCCGATGAACGAGGCGTAGGTGAGGGCTGTGACCATGGGGTCATCTTCGTCGATGAGGCTTGTTTCGGTAATGCCGAGCGTGATGCCATGATCCTTGCCGAAGTATTTGTCGAGCCAGTCGTTAATACGCTTGAAGATGTATTCCTTTTGGTTGTCGTTGTCCCAGCCGCCGTTTACCATCTTGATTCCGTTTGCGCCGGAGTAGTTGTAGGTGGTGTCGAATAGTACGCGGTGCCAGTTCATGCGCGATTCGTAATCCTTTTCGCTTGGGTACCAGTGAATGTCCAGGACGTCAAGCAGGCGCACGCCAGATGTCTTTTGTTCTTCGGCGACCTTCATGATAAAGTATTCGAGCCAGCAGTAATTGCGATCGGGGCCTTTGGGACGGTCCTGTTCGTTATACGAGGCGACGGAACACCATTGCCATTCGTTTGCGGCAACGGGGCCGGTGAGCTTGATATCTTTCCATTGCGCGCGAGCTTTTTTTGCGACTTCGATGTAGTGTTCTACAAGAAAATCTCCGGTGACGGGTAAGTCGAGGTCGGAATGTGTGCCGCGCCAGATTTCCATTTCGTTGTCCATGCTCCAGTATTTAAAGCGGCTCATGTCGAACTTGAGTTCGTCACGCCAGTACGGGATGATGGCGACGGTGGAGTCGGCGGGCCATTCCATGTTGTAGAGCTTGTAGTCGCCGGCCTTTACGAGTGTCTTGCCGTCTTCATCTACTTCGCCGCCACCTGCAAGGTCGAGTGTCGAGGTCGCGTAGAATCCGTGCTCTTGTTTCCAGTTCCAGTCGCCAAAGTTGTAGTCGGTGGAGCTGGCGGCGAAACCGGTGAGCTGGAAGGCGTACATGGCGTCGATACCCGGCATTTTGTCAAGGACTTTTTGTGCGGTAATCGCCCAGTCGTGAGAGTAAACGTTGTTGTACCAGTCGGGGTGAACGGTCATTTTGTGACGCCAGTTGTAGCGCGTGGCGTTGTTGCCGTTGTTTGCACGCAGCATATGCACGCCCGCTTCGAGCATCTGGTTGATGAAAGCGGTTTCTTCTTCATTCACTTCGGGGTCGCCATCGCTGATTTTATCAATGTTGCGCCCGTACAGGTACTGTGAAATTTTCTTGATACCTTTTTGCGTGTCGACGGTGATGTCGATGGCGGCTGTAGATACGGTCGTGAAACCCGCGACGGTAATAGCGGCTAAAAGTTTTTTCATAAAACAACCCTTTTTAAACAACCTGCCTTTAAAATAATCTCTTTTTTGAAAAAGCGGTTGAAGAGTCGAGGGCGTTTTTATGCATTTATGTTGAAAATCCCGCAACGAATACGATGCGGATTGGGACAAAATGGCGCGGACTTTGGTTTACACTTTCACGTGGAAGTAGTCGATTTCGGGGTGGCTGATGTAGAGGCCGCTCACGGAGGCCTGCGGGTACATGGCGCCGTTTTCGGTGAGGCTGATGCCTACGCTGCCGAAGTCGATGAGTTTTGCGACATTGAAGATTTCCTTGATGTTCGGGAGCACGGGGTAGCCGACGGCCGGGCGGATGCCCTTCCAGTTGTTGGTGCGTTCGAGTTCCTTGCTCAAGTATTCGGCGCCGGCTTCGGCCAGGCGGTCGGCGACAGTCTGCATCAAGAGAACGTCGTAGTCGCTGCCGCCCTGTTCGGCTTTCAGCTTTTCGAGGCGCTTGACGAAGGCGTCGCTTACGGTGACGGCGAAGGCACCCACGATGTCGCGGAAAACATCTTTACCGGCGGGAGCGGCGAAGACGCTTGCGGTGTTCGCATTCGCAGGAGCAACGTAGTCACAGAGCGCGAGGCAAGTGCCTTCGGGATTCTGCTGGCGTGCCGTGGCGACTTCGACAAGGTCGGAGTCGGTGCCGGTACGGCCCGTGTTGAAGATGACCGACTTTTCCGTACCGGCTGCAGGGTAGAACGCCTGCACGGCACGCAGTGCATACTCGGGCTTTGTGAGCGACTTGATGAGTGCTTCGGCATCGGCCTTGAGTTTTTTTGCTTCTTCTTCTTCGGGCTTGATTTTCCAAGTGAAGAAGAAGTATTCCCAGCTGATAAGCGGGATAACTTTTTCGAGCGGAATCGGCGGGAGCTTGCTTTCGCCCATGAACGGCGGTTCCACAGGCTGGTACTTGCTCCAGTCGCATTGATAGCGACGTTCTTCCGGAGTCTTTTCGGCAGCGGCCATGGCGCTTGCGGCTTCGGTCTGGATGCCGTTTTGCTTGTCGCGGATGCGCTGCTGTTCTTCACGGTTTTCGCGAATCGTAGTCTCGCTAGTGGCCGGATCCAAAAGTTTTTGGGCGAGGCCCGGGTTGCTCGCGGCGTCGCGCACGTGGAATACGGGGCCGTCGTAGCACGGGGCAATTTTCACGGCGGTGTGCGTGGGCGAGGTTGTAGCGCCGCCCACGATAATCGGAATGCGTTGGCCTGCGTCCTGCATGGCCTTCGCCACGGTGCACATTTCTTCGAGCGACGGTGTAATCAGTCCGGAGAGGCTCAAGATGTCGGCCTTGTTTTCGATGACGGCCTTTACGATGACATCTTCGGGAACCATCACGCCGAGGTCCACCATTTCGTAGCCGTTACAGGCCATAATCACGGAGACGATGTTCTTGCCGATATCGTGCACGTCGCCCTTCACGGTGGCGATTACGATCTTGCCGCGGCTCGATGCGTTGGTATCCTTGCCCGCCTCGATGTAGGGCTGCAAAATTTCCACGGCCTTCTTCATGGTGCGTGCAGTCTTCACCACCTGCGGCAAGAACATCTTGCCTTCGCCGAAGCGGCGGCCGACTTCGTTCATGCCGTCCATGAGCGGGCCAGAGATGATTCCCACCGGGCTATCGCCGCGGTTGATAAGTTCCATCAAGTCGGGCTGAAGCGTCGTGGAAGTTCCCTTGAGCAATGCTTCTTGCAGGCGTTCTTCGGGTGTGGTGGGCTTTGCATCTGCGGCGGCGTTTGCGCTGTCGTCAGAAGAGCTGCTTGCGTCCGTGCTCATGGCGAAAATCGCCTTCGGGTCGTATTTGGTGCCCGCTTCCTTGGCGGCTGCGGCGGCCGCGGTCATACGGCTTGCAATTTCGATGAGTGCTTCGCTCGCGTCCGGTTCCGTGTTGTAGATGACTTCGGTAATCGCCATGCGGAGTTCCAGCGGAATCGTCTTGTATTCGATAATTGCGCTGGGGTTCATGATGGCCATGCCCATGCCGTTCGGAATCGCGTAATGCAGGAACGTGGTATGCATCGCTTCGCGCAGGTAGTTGTTGCCGCGGAAAGCGAAGGAAAGGTTCGAGAGACCGCCCGAAATGCGTACGCCGGGAAGGTTGTCCATAATCCAGCGGACCGCGCGGATAAAGTCGATGGCGTAGGCGTTGTGTTCCGCCATGCCGGTTGCGACGGTCAAAACGTTCGGGTCGTAAATAATGTCAGAAGGATCGAAGCCGAGCTTTTTGACCATGATGTCGTAAGCGCGGGCGGCAATTTGCACGCGGCGCTCGTAGTTGGTGGCCTGACCTTCTTCGTCGAAGAGCATCACGATGACGGCACCACCGAGGCGCTTGATAGTGAGCGCATGCTCAATGAAAGCTTTTTCGCCCATCTTTAGGGAGATGGAGTTCACGATGCACTTGCCCTGGGCGCACTTGAGGCCCGCTTCAATCACTTCGAAACGGGAAGAGTCCACCATAATCGGCACGCGGCTGATAGCCGGGTCCGAAGCGAGCAGGTTCAGGAAGGTCTGCATTTCGGCGGTAGCGTCCAAGAGGCCGTCGTCCATGTTTACGTCGATCACGTCGGCGCCGTCTTCCACTTGCTTGCGGGCGATGTCGAGCGCTTCTTCGTAATTCTTTTCGTTGATAAGGCGGAGGAACTTCTTGGAGCCAGCCACGTTGCAGCGTTCACCCACCTTCACAAAATCTTCGGCGTTGCAGCTGTCGGCACCGTTACTCGGACGCACCTGTTCCTTGAACAGCGGTTCCAAACCGGCGAGGCGGAGCAGCGGGCTTGTGGCATACTTGGGTGCGGGCTTGCGGCGTTCGTAATCGGCCGGTAGGGCGTCGAGCATCTTACGCATGGCGGCGATGTGTTCCGGCGTGGTACCGCAGCAACCGCCAATCATGTTCACGAGCTTATCGTCCAGGTAAACGCCCATGAGTCGCACCATGTCTTCGGGCGTGTCATCGTAACCGCCGAACTGGTTCGGAAGACCCGCATTCGGGTGACAGCTAATGTAGCAAGGAGCGACCTTGCCCATACGGCGCAGGTACGGCACCATACCGTCGGCACCGAGACCGCAGTTCAAGCCGATAGAAAGCGGATGCATGTGCATCACGCTTACGGCGAATGCTTCCACCGTCTGACCCGAAAGCGTACGGCCCGAGGCGTCGCTCACCGTCATGGAGAACATGACTTCGACAGGGCGCGAAACATTTTCCATCACTTTGACAAAAGCACTGGCGGCAGCCTTCGCATTCAGCGTATCAAAAATCGTTTCAATCAGAATAGCATCAACGCCTTCTTCTACCAGCACCTGAATCTGTTCCAGGTAGGCGTCTTCGAGTTCGTCAAAGGTGATGCTACGGCTTGCGGGGTCGTTCACGTCTTCGCTCATGGAGAGCATCTTGCTCGTGGGGCCCACGTCGCCCAGAATGTACACCTGGCGGCCATACTTTTCCATGGCTTCTGCCGCAGCCTGCTTCGCAATCTTCACGGCAGCGCGGTTCATTTCGGCAATGCGGTGTTCCTGGTGGTATTCGTGCTGGCTGACGCGTTGGCTCGAGAACGTATTCGTCGTCAGACAGTCCACGCCCGCATCCACGTAACGGCGCTGGATATCGAGAATGATATCCGGCTTTTCGATGGAGAGCATGTCGTTGTTCGCGCCCTTGATTCCGTAGGTCTGAATAACAGAACCCATGCCGCCATCGAGCAGCATCATCTTACTTTCAAAAGCTTCGCGTAACGTCATTTTTCTATCATCATCCCGGCGTTGTTTTATGCATTTATTTAGTTTTATGCATAAAAGATAGAAAAAGGCGGAGCCTCTTTCAAGACCCTCTTTTGGGAGGTTCGGGGCGTTTGGTGGGTTATTCCTGCTCAGGATACGTGCCGGAATCGTAGCTGTTCGTCTCTTCCGGGTAATCGTAGCCTTCGATGCAACGCACAAAATGGTAGTCTTCGTGGCAGAGCATGGCTTCGCAATAATCGGTGCCGCCAAAGCGGTAGTGCCTTAACTGCTTGACTTCTACGTTGCCGTTTTCGTCGGGCCAAAGGGGGACTTCTTTCGAGTCCTTGGTCCAGTAAGATCCAAAAGCGTAAGTTTCGCCGTATTCTTCGGTGCATTCACCGTCATAATAGTGGCGTGTCAGAGTGGAAAAATTCATCCCGGTGGCATTCGTCGGGAAGAAGAATACTTCCGCGTCGGTCGAGTAGGACTGTGAACCGCTAAGGTTTCCGACTTGATGGATAGAGTAGAAGGGCCTGCGGTAGGCGGCAGAGAACAAGTCGTCGTAAGAAGCGTTTACGGGAAGGTTCGATTTCAGGTTTTCCAGCTCGGCGGCTTTTGGCAGGCGCCATCCTTCGGGGCAAACGCCGTTGATGTCGGATTCCGGATATTCCAAGCCCGCGTCCGAAGGCTGCTTGATCTTGGGAGAATCCCCTATAAAAGTGCGGCTTCCCGGAGTCTTGTATCGCATATCCTGTGCCATCCAAGTCTGGTCGCCAATGGTGATGGTCTTGTAGACTTGGCCATCGCGAGGGTCTGTCATCTGTCCGGTTTTCGCCTTGTGCGGCAACTTGGGGAATCCCCAGAACTTGATCAAGGCGATACACACGTTGGGATAGAGTTTTCCCGGATAAATATCTTCGATTTCAATGATGATCTTGAAAACGTTTTTCAGCGGCCTGTCAAAAACGATGATATCGGCGTGCGGGTCCTTGTACCCGTGCCATTTCGGTTTTGCGAGAGTGGCCACCTTCACGAGGTTATCCGAGGTGTTCAGGTAAATCTTGAGGCTTTTGGCGAGGCTGTTGTTTACGTAAGAGGCGGAATCGCGCATATACCCGTTATACAGGGTAATCTGATCCAGTCGCTGGGCCTCTACCAAGAATTCCAAGGTGATTGATTTGTCATTGTACTTGGCACTCCATACCTGGTAGAAGGGGTGTACGTACTTTTTCATGACCATGTTTTCGGGACGGAAGGTGTTCTGGCCATAATCCGGCAAGGTGGCGGAAGCCTTGATGCCGTTAATGGGAACGTCCGTAATTGCATAGGATAACGCTACTCCTGCAAGAATGAGTAGCGTTATCAATTTCGCCGATAAACTTTTCACGGGACACAATATATCTTTTTTTAAGCCCCAGCGAATGGAACAGAAATAAAAAAATATTTACCATTTGCCGTTAGTCAAGGCATTTTTCGAGTTCCATTCGAATGGTATCTTTATTGTAACCGTTGCCAATAAAGACGACCTGGTTTTCGCGGTCGCCATAGCGGGAATCCCAGTTTTCTCTGACTTCAGGATTTTCGGCAAGGTAGGCTTGCTTTTGATCCTCGCGCAGAGCGTCTATCCAAAAGGAAACGGGCATGACCGAGGAATTTCTGCCGGCCTGTTCGAACAGTTGCACATCCCTGCTCGCATCCGAGAACCAGATGTAGCCTTTGGAGCGAATGAGTTCGGCGGGGTAGCGGTTGTTGACGAAATCCATGAATCGAGTTCTGTTGAATGGTTGCCTTGTCTCGAAAACGAATGACGAAATTCCGTATTCGTCTACGCAACTGTCGCGTCTGCGTCCGGATTGCAGTAAGCTTGCGGTAGCTTTTTGAATGGCCGAGGACGATTCGATTTGACCATAGTTGAATGGCTTGGTCGTCATGATCTTATCGATATCGATGTCGCCGTTTACCGAATGGATAATCGGTGCGCGGGGCTGGAAATCTCGCACGATGGATTCGACTTCCTTGAGTTGGTCTTCGCTGAGTAAATCGCACTTGTTCAAGACGATGAAATTGCAGAATTCGATTTGGTCTACAATCAATGTGGAAATTTCTTCTTGCGAAAGATCATATTGGTCGGCGAGGTGATCCCGCTGTTCTTTTTTATGCTTCAGGTCGCTGAGGAATTCGCGGTAGATGCGGTCTGCATCGACGACGGTAACGATGGAGGTCAAGTAGACATTCGTTTTGGGATTGTCTTCTTCGTAGGCCAAGAAGCTTGCGCTGACGGCGCCGGGGTCGCTAATGCCGGAGGCTTCGACGAATACGACTTCGATAGAATCCAGTTTGGAAATCTTTTCGACTTGTTCGATAAATTCGTCGCGGAGGGTGCAACAGATGCAACCGTTTTGCAGTTCGAACATCGGACATTCGGCAACGTTCGAACCATTCTTCTTCAAGATTTCGGCATCGACATTGATGCTGCCCATGTCGTTGACGATGAGGGCGACTTTTCGTTTCTCTTGCTTGAGAATGTTGTTCAAGAGAGTCGTTTTGCCGGAGCCCAGGTATCCGGTAATGAGGATGACGGGTTTCTTGTTCTTTTTCATGGTTCTCCTTTGTGGTTTGATGGGTGTTACCATTCGATTTTGGCAAGTGCGCTAAAGTTGCGGCCCTTTTCGGGCATCACCGATTTGAGTCGTGAAAGGTGATTGCGTACGTCAGCGTCGAAAATGTTGTCGGTGCGGAAAACGAGGCTGTAATGGGCGAGGGCGAGTTCCCAGTAGAATTCTAGCGATGCTCCGAAGGTGATGTAGCCGGGAGTGCGTTCCTCGTATTTATCCACCTTATGTTGGGCGAGTGCAAAGTCGGTGTGCGCCCCGGTGCGTACATGTTCCCAGAGGTAGCCGAGTTCGCCGTGGAACTTGAACGGCGGAATTTGCGGCATGTCGCTCCAGTGGGTGTTGCGGTACATGCCGCGCACATAGCTTGCAGAGGTGGCGGCACGGAAGCCCTGCTCCGCTACAGTTTCTACAGAGGCGCTGGCGCCGTAGAGCAGGGCTTCGTCGCCCCGCACTTCGTAAATGGGGAGTAGCTGTGACCAGTTGGTGTCTCCGGTGGCGCGCGGGGCGAGGTGGTTCTGGAACCACGTGCCGTAAGCGGAGGTGCGTACATTTAGGTATTCGCCGTAAGCGCGGTATTCAAGCTCGCCGCCGTAGCCGCTTTCGGCATCTAGCTTATGGTTCCCCCGTTCGTAGGTGTAGGCGGCGAGATGCGGCCCCTGATTGTAAAGCTCCTCGATGGTGGGCGCCCGTGTGGTCCTGAAGACATCAAGCGTCAAGAATTTTCCCACACCGACGCGTTGCGAAAATTCCACGTCGAATGCCCATAAAGCAAAGTTGCGGTCTTCGATGGCCTCCATGTCGGCCACCACACTTTCGTGGGGCCTAAAGAAAGCACCTCCCATTCTTGCTGCTGCTGTAATCTCCAACCCACGCCACCCACTCGTCGTTACAGAAGCAAATGTTGCCGCCCCGTAAGACTGAGTCGGTGGCGTGAATACGTAGCCGCCCATTTCAATCCAGCGGGTTTCCAGTTCCGCTCCTAGTTTCAGGCCGAAAAGGGGGCCGAGATTCGCCATTGTTTTTTCTATAAGGAGTATTCTTTGATTTACGGCGAACTCAGCCCCCACGGCGCTACCTTCATATTCCTTGTGATGATATTGATTGCTTCGAAAGGTCAAACTCAAGGTGTCGATTGATGAGTTGGCCGGCAAATAAAGTCCACGAAGCGTCAAGTCGCGTTTCCACATTTCGATGTCGACGCCATTCGGGTGCCCGCCAATGAATCCGCCTGGAATTCCATAGTCGCTGTTGAACCAGCGGTAAGATGCTCCGAAACGGAAACGCCCCAAGGCGTAAGCCGCGCCCACGGCGCCGCTCCCATTTTCAATATCTGTATTTTTCAGTGTGCCATCGGGCGTTTCCATGTCACCCATGCGTCGCCCCGAAAGTTCTCCTTTCAACGAAACGCCTGCAACCGACGCGTTTGCTCCCACGGCCGTTGCGTACCCCGACTGTGCACTTTCTGAATACCCCGCGACATAGCCGTGAAAAAGGGTGTCGTCAAAGGGAATGTCCCTGCGTTCCACTTGCACTACGCCGCCCGCGGCAGAAAACGAATGCGCCAAGATATGCGGCCCGCGTAAAACGCGAAGTCGGTGTGCGGTTAAAACTTCTGATGCGACGGCGTGATCGGGCGATGTGGCACTCATGTCTCCACAAAAGGCGCCGTCTTCGGTAATTTCTACATGGCTTCCTGAAAGCCCCTTGATGACGGGGCGTGCGGCGGCAGGACCCATCGAGCGAATGGCTACGTCGGGCTCGTTTTTGATGGTTTCGGCAATGGTTGTGGAAAGTTTGCGCTCCAGGGCGTCCTTTTTCAAATCGTCATCTTCGCGCAATCCATCCAAAATGGCGTGCGTCGGGCCTTCCGTTTGCACCACCGAACTTCCTAAATCCTGCACAAAATCTTGAGCCGAATCTTGCTCTATAATTTGGGCAAAAGAAGAGTGAAGGAAGCCTCCTAAAAGGAGGCTCCCCATGGCAGCCCTAATAAGGCTAATCTTCATGTTCGTGCTCGTGATCGTGGTGGTCATGATCATCATCGTCGTCGTCATGATGATGTTCATGGAACGGGCATTCTTCTGCGTCCAAGGCCTTGTCTACGACAACGCGAATTGCCGGTGTACGTGCGTCCGCATGGTCGTGGTGATTTACCTTCAGAATCAAAGTTGTTTCACCTTCCTTGACTCCCTTCAGGTGGAAACCCCAGCTACCGCAGGAGTGTACGTCAAGAATTTTTTCGTCGGCGATTTCCCAGGCGAGGGAATGCTCGTCATCCGTCGGGGGTTCCACTTCTTTTTTATTGTCGTCAAGGAACTTCACGGAGATGTGTTCACTCATGCAGTTTGCATTCACGTGCATCACTTCGATAGAGGAATCGGCCTTGCCGCGATAAACGCTGTAGGCGAGTTGCCAGTCTCCCCAATAAAGGTTCCAGCCTTCGGCTTCAAAGTGTTCGTGCTGGTCGGTAGAGGCACTATTGCTGTCGCCACAGGCGGCAAAGAATACGCTAAGGACAACGGCAAGAAATGCCGCGTAAACGGTTTTGAAATTTTTCATTTTTCTCTCGATTGTTTGGTTTGATGTGGTTAAAGTTTTAACGAATTATATCGAGAGAACAGGAGGGGCGCGCGGCCTCGAAAAATGAAAATGCGGATTCGTCTTGAAGACGCGAGTTTCACTTACAAGTTCACAAATAACCACCAAAAACACGGCGACTTCGGGAACATCGCCACTAAAGTCGAGACCATTCTGCACTAGCGCGCAGACCGGGCAATCATCATGCTCGTCAAAGTCATCGTGATGGTGCTGGGCGATAGAGAGTACGCCCGCCACTACCAAAGCAACGATTATGGTCTTCAAAAACTTCACTAAAAATCCAGTTAAAAAACGGAATTATTTCTTGGTCTGCATTTCTGCATTGCGAATGATGGGGAATCCTCCGCCACCTTCGTCTTTTTCGTAATCGAAGTCGCCTTCGACTATGATGGCATCGCCTTCGGCGGGGTATTCTTTGGGGTATTTGCGCGGCTTTGCAAGCTCGAAGGCGAGTCCTTGCGAACAGCAGGCGAGCGCGTCGGCGATAACGCAGCCGTAAAAGCGTCGGTCGATTTGATCGTCGTAGTAGCTGGAAAATACGCCGGCCATCTTGATGTGCTTTCCTTGGAACTTGACGGGCTCTGTCACCATACGGTTAACCATGGCGAACACAACGGTGCCGCTCATTTTAGTCAAGTCAAAATGAATGGTCTTGGTTTGGCCCGGCTTTTGCGCGAAGCTTGGTGCTACAAGCGCGAATAAAACGAGGAATAAGAATATTCTAGACATTAAACTCTTTTATCGCGAATCAGGCTGACAAGGCAAATGATTCCGAACACCACGATGTCTATCGCCACGATGGTAGAACCTACGGGCGTCCCCGCCAAAATGGCGATCAAGATTCCGGTAAGCGAACACAAGACCGAGATAATGCCTGCGGCAACGGTTACCGAGAAAAAGCTCTTGAAAAGACGCATGGCCGAAAGGGCTGGGAATACGACCAAGGCAGACACCAGCAAGGCGCCCACCAGGTTCATGGCAAGAACAATGATGACGGCGATAATCACGGCAACGAGGATGTTGTAAAGCATCACGCGTACGCCTGTCGCCTGGGCGAAATTTTCGTCAAAGGTGATAGCAAAAATTTTATGGTAGAAAATAACGAATACGGTAAGTACAGCAATGGAAAGTGCCACGCAAAGGTAGACTTCTTCTACCTTGAGCGTGAGAATCGATGTAGAGCCGAAAAGTGTGGTACACACGTCGCCCGAAATATTTGCCGACGTAGAGAAAATATTCATGAGTAAGTAACCGATAGCGAGCGCCCCCACCGATACCATGGCGATGGCGGCATCGCCTTTGACCTTTGCCTTTTTTCCCGAGCACAAAAGCAGCACGGCGACTGCGATGGTGATGGGGAGAATAATTAGCATATTGTTGGTAACCTTGAGAACGGCTGCAATCGAAAGCGCACCGAAGGCCACATGAGAAAGACCGTCGCCAATGTAGGAATAGCGCTTGAGCACGAGAGTGACGCCCAAGAGCGACGAACACAGCGAAACGAGAACGCCCACGATAATTGCATAGCGCACAAACGGGAAATCCAGGTAGAAGAAGAGCTTGTCGAGTAATTCAGGCATGGGACTATCCTCTCCTATCTTCAATCGGGTCGAAATCCAGAATGCGGCTGGATTCTCTGTGGGCTGCTTCAAGATCGTGAGTCACCATGATGATGGTCATACCGCTCTTGTGCAAGTCGCTAATGATTCTGTACATGGATTCTGTCGATTCCGGATCAAGGCCGGTGACGGGCTCGTCGAGCAACAGCAAACGTTCGGCGGCGCAGAGGGCCCGGGCCAAAAGCACGCGTTGCCTTTGGCCCCCCGAAAGTTCGCGGAAGCAGGCCTTGCGCAAACTTTCGGTCCGCGTAAGCGCCATGCACTCCATGGCGCGTTCCCGGTGGGCCCTCTTGTAAAACGGCAAGAGTCCTTTTTTACCCTGGAACGCAGAGAGCACGATTTCTTCGACCGACGCCGGAAAATCTTTCTGCACGTTCGTGATTTGCGGCAAGTAGCCAATCTGGTTTCGCGTAAGGCCGTCGCACAATTCGATACTTCCACTCTTGGGCGAAAGCAGTCCCGAAATGCCGC
Organism: Fibrobacter sp. UWT2; assembly: GCF_900142545.1. Classification (NCBI taxonomy): domain Bacteria; kingdom Pseudomonadati; phylum Fibrobacterota; class Fibrobacteria; order Fibrobacterales; family Fibrobacteraceae; genus Fibrobacter; species Fibrobacter sp. UWT2. The sequence goes on from NZ_FRBF01000003.1 coordinate 151,946, forward strand.
GCAAGAGCGTGGTCTTTCCGGAACCATTGCGGCCCACGATGCAAAGGTATTCCCCTGCATTAATATCGTAGTCGAAATCGCTCACGATATCTTTGTTCCCGTACCCAAGTGTCAATTGACGGCACTTAATCAAAACCATAATGAACCTACTTCAAAGCCTTTTTAATCACTTCGAGATTTTCGCGCATGATATCGAGGTAGTTTGCGGAATCCATCTGCGAAGTCTTTATGGACTGCATCGAATTGAGGGTGAGTACCTCGGCGGTCTTGGATTTTTTGCTTGCGGCAAGTACGGCCTGTGCAATCTTGCCGTTGCCACCGTCGATCGTGAAGATGGCGGGCAGCGCTAACGAATCCATTTTGTTGGCGAGGAAGGCGACCGTCTCGAAACTCGCTTCGCTTTCGGCGGAACAGCCAACAAACGCGGCATAATACTTAATGCCATAATCGTCCACCAGATAGCGAAACGGGAACCTGTCGCCGAACAGGACTGTCTTGTGGGTGACGCTATCCATCGCGGCGCGGTATTGGGCGTCCAGGGCGCTGATTTTTGCAATGTAAAGGCCTGCGTTCATGTGGTATTCCATGGCGTGAGCCGTATCTGCTTTTGAAATGGCGTCTGCAAGGGCCATCACCAGGATTTCGGCATTCTTCAGCGAGAGCCAAACGTGTTCGTCATTTTCCACTTCTTCGGCGTGAGCTTCGTGCTCGTGATGATCTTCGTGATGCTCATGTTCTTCGGCGTGTTCGTGATGCTCGTGTTCCTCTTCGGCTTGCATGCCTTCGACGATTTCTTCGGCCTTGACGCGGTCACCCAAAGCCTCGAGCAAGTTCACTTGCACGCGTTTTTCGTTGGGCGTTGCTTCAAGAGCCTTTTCGATCCATTCGTCCGATTCACCGCCGACGTACACGATCATGTCGGCCTTGGCGATTGTGGCGATATCGGCCGCCGAGGGCTTGTAACTGTGCAAGTCCATACCGTTCTTGATCAGGAGCGTCAGGTCCAGGGAATCGGCCTGGTTGCCCAGGATTTCCTTGAGCCAGGCGTACTGCGGGTAAATGGTGGCAACAACGGAAATCTTTTTGCCGTTGCTTGCCGGTTGTTCAGGATTCTTCTTTTCGGAATCCGGGTTGCACGCTATAAAGAGTGTAAGTAGCGCAAAAATAGATGCAATGAATGCGATCTTCTTCATTAAAAGTCCTTCGCCATTTTGGCGTGAAATTGTACGTGTGAATAAGATGCCTTGCGACAATATGTCGCGTTCAATCGGAACACATCAATTCAGTAGCAGGACTTTTTGTGAAACAAGTGTCGTCGGCTGCGAAGTCGCAGCCCTAAAGCAAACTAGTTTGAAGTAGAAAAATCGTAATGCAAGTTCGAACGGTGCTACCACCAGTTCCATGCAAACCGAAATCAGTTCCAGGCAACGGTGGATGTGGTGACACACGTGGCAGTGTTCGCCGTGACAGTGGTGCTCCAAATGCTTGGCCACGTAGAGCGAAGCCAAGACGACGAGTAACTTGTTGAACAGGGCGTTAACCATGACGCCTCCGCGAACAACCCGCACAGCGTCCGAGCAACACCGATTGCTGCTGGTCCAGTTCAAAACCGCTGCGCTGCACCGAAAGCTGCAACACCTTGAGGGCGGGGCCTTCCAGGTGGAAGAACTTGCCGCATTCCTTGCAAACGAGGTGCATTTTTTCTTCGCAACGACCGGGTCCCGTATAGCGGTACTGCAACTCATTATTCTCGGCGGCGCCGACAATCTGGATCATTCCCGCCTTTTCGAGCCTGGACAGGTTCCTGTAAATGGTGCTCAGCGAAACTTCGGACAGGCTCTGGGCCAATTCGGAGGCCTTGAAAATCCGGTCGGGATTTTCGGCCATGTAGTCCATGATCATCTGTCGGGTCTGAGTTTTGTATTCCATTTCCAAAAACGCCTAATTTGCGAACGATTCGCAAATATAGTAAAATTGCGAATGGTTTGCAATTTGTAGGTTGGCAAGACCCCAAATCCCTTTTTTTGGGGATTTTGCCCCATTTAGGCCATTTTGTGACCATTGTCACAACCGATTTGGATAAAACGTCCACGGCATTTTTGCCGTTGGTATATGTTTCTTTACCTGCAAAGTCTATTTTATTATTGTAAATATACGGGTAAATAATTATGGTTACGTTTTCTGACATATCGGATTACCGCGACTTCTTGAAGGAGTACTACGACCGTAGAAAGGCCGAAATGCCGTTCTACTCGTACCGTATGATGGGGGACAAGCTGGGGCTGGATTCCAGCTACCTTTATCGCGTGTTGCAGAAAAAGCAGCACCTTCCGGCTCATGCACTCCCGGCCGCGAAAGAAATCCTGGATCTGTCCGGCCGTGAGGCCGAGTACTTTGACCTGCTCTTCTCCGCAGCAGTAACCAAGGACAAGAGCAAACGCGAAGAATTGATGGCGAAAGCCCTCGATCTTCGGGATGTGGACCGCCACAGCCTGCAGGCAGCCGAACTCAAGCTGCTCCAGAACTGGTGGATTCCGGCCGTGCGCGCCTACCTCGAACTGAACGGTGGCGTGGTTAACGTAAAGCAGATTTCTAGAGACCTGTGCCCCCCGATTACCGAGGCCCAGGCTCAGGAAGCTATCGATACTTTGCTAGAGGTTGGTTTGGTAAAGAAGATGGCTTCTGGTAAATTGGCGGTTACAGACGCCCATTTGACGGCTGGTGGCCCCGAAAAGAAACTTGCCGTGCGCCATTTCCAGAAAGAAGTCCTCTCTTTGGCTAGCGATGCGCTCGACAACATTCCTGTTGACGAAAGAAATATTTCTACTCTTACATTGTCCGTGGACCAGTCCTGCTTCGATGACTTGGGTGATATGCTTAGGGAATTTAGGCGCTTGGTCCAAAAGAGGGTGGACAGTGCCAAGAACCCCGATCGAGTAATGCAGCTTTCGATGGCTTTTTATCCGATTGCGCGTAAGGGCGGTGTCCGTACCGTTGATTCTGTGGAGGGCGACAAAAGGGAGTCCAAATGAAGAAATGGGTGTGGCATATAGGTTTTGCAGCAGCAGTGGGAGCGCTCATTGCGGCTTGCACTAGCGGCGAGACGAACGGCGCGGGTACTTCGCTTGAAACGGAGAACTCCATTGCTGTCGTGCTTGCAGTGCAGAAGAGCGATGGCTCTCCTGCGGCCCGTACCAAGGTTTTTGTGCGTCCCTCTGAATTCTTGGCTGGCGCAAACAATATGGCTTATAGTGAAGATCTCGACGGACTGGAATCGCCGGTTGTCGAATCTGATTCTTCTATTGGCGTCTTGAATATGGAAACGGACGACCAGGGCCAGTTGAACCTCCCGAGACTTAAACCTGGTTCTTATACGATTGAAGCCCGTCGCGAATCTGCCAAGGCTCTTGCCCGCGTGGTGGTGACTGACAGTTCCTGCGATTCTCTTTCTATCAAGGTGGAAAACGCTGGCTCCATTACTGGTCAGGTCTACTTGCCTGATAACGAATCCTCCGTGACGGTGGGCATCAAGGGCCTCGATTACTTTGTTGAAACTGACACTGCCGGTAACTTTGAATTCGCTAGCGTTCCGAAGGGTGTCTTGAATGTGGTGGGCTTTGTGTTCCGCACTTACAAGACTCTCGATATGAACGGCGAATCTTCTACCATCAGCAACTTCATGGCTGTGGGTAGCCGCAATACCAAGGTGGAATCTGACAAGACTTCCGAGAACGTGGTTATCGGCCAGAAGATTGTGATCGTGCAGCCGGATACGACATCTGAGGAAGATACTACAAGCAAGTATCCGGTGTTCGAATTCGAAGACTTCGAAGATAGCACCTATGGCTGGTACACCTCGGTGTCTAGGTATGCCTCTGCTGAACTTGATGCCGAAGGCGATGTCAATGGTCGCAAGGGTCTGTCCGCACACTTTGTATACCAGAATGATTCTAACTACAACTGGGCGTTGATGGGTCACGATCTGAATGGCGTGAAGGACTTCAGTGAACTTGATTCTGTGGTGTTCTGGGCCCGTGCAGGAATTGGCGATTCTACTCAGTGGATTAGCCTCTCCTTCGATGTGCTCCTGGATTCTATTGCCCTCGATAGCACTGGCTACGAAAACGGTAAGTCTTGGGTGCACTTGACTCTTGATACCGCATGGACCCGTTATGTGGTGACGCCGAAGAGCTTGCTCAAGTCGGATTCTACCAAGAACGGTGGCAATATCGGTTGGGACAACGTCAAGGATCATGTGACGAACTTGAACTTCTTTGGCGGTGGTGTCACGACGGGTACGCCTTACGAAATGTGGCTTGACGACATCACGATTTACGGCGTCAAGGGACTGCAGGAATAGTTTTCATCTAAAAATGTTGCACTAGGTGCAATGACGAGCATTATGGCGGGCTTCGGTCCGCCATTTCTGTTTTATGCTTATGGACAATGTGTCAATGGAAATAGGCTTTTGGAGCGTTTTTTTTGTGCTTTTTTAGGGTAATTTTTGAATTAAGAAGGTTTGGTTGTGTTTTTGCCTTCGAAGGAGTCCTCATGGATTACAGAAAAGTATGGGAATTGAAAAGCCTGAAAAAGGCTGCGTGCTTAGTTGCCGGACTTGCCGCGTTTGGCTTGGCCGACAACCCGATTTCAAGTTATCACTACCTGGCTGACCCGGGCGCTGCCGCCGATGACACCTATTTCTACGTCATCACCGACTCCGACGACCCGGCGGCATACAACGCAAACGGCTACAACATCAAGGCCCTCTACGGTTTCCGCACCAAGGACATGAAAAACTGGACCGACTTCGGTATCATTTACGATGCCCGCAAGGTTGACGGTATCGGCGATATCTGGGCATCCGGCATTGCGGTGAACCCCAACGATCACAGGCTTTACATCGTGTTCCCCGATGGCGGTGGTGGCGGCATTGGCCTCATCGGCGCCGACAGCATTGCCGGCCCCTGGACGAACCCCGTTTCGGGCAACAAGAAGCTCATCAACAACTGGGGTGGCGGTATTTCGGACTGCGACGGCATCGGCTGGTGCTTTGACCCGGCAATCTTCTTTGATGACGACGGTACGGGCTACTTCACGTTCGGTGGCGGTAGCAGCGATAGCCGCCCGGCGAACAACAACAATAACGACATTTTTAACATCTACAAGCTCAACAAGGACATGAAGGGCTTTGACGTGAGTACCAAGACTCACCTGAAGATTGGCGGCCCGAAGGCGATGGAAGCTTCTTACATCCATAAGTACAAGGGCAACTATTACCTGTCTTACAGTACGGCTGACTTGCGTATTGCCTACGGCATGTCCAAGAACCCGATGGGCCCCTACGAATACAAGGGAATCTTCATGGGGAACCCGAACATTGGTGGCCAGAACATCAACGCGAACAACAACAACCACCATGGCATTGCCGAATTCAAGGGCCACTGGTACGTTGCCTACCATGACCGCCGTATCGCGAACGGTTACGATGGCCTGGAAAAGATTCCTGCCGACGACGGCAAGGCGAATCCGGCGCCCGCATACCACCGCAGCGTAAGCGTCGATGAATTCTATTACAATGGCGATGGCACCATGAAGGAACTGACCTTCACGAAGGAAGGTCCGAAGCAGATTGAAAACTTTGATCCGTACGACTGGTATCCGGCACTCACGAGCTCCAAGCAGAAGGGCATCCGCAGTCGCTCCAACTGGGCTCCGGGTAAGGTCGCCGAGCACTTGTTGCTCCCGCTTTCCACGAAGGAATCCTGGATTCGCGTGAGTGGCGTGGACTTCGGTACGGCCGCTACGGGCTTTACCGTGCAGGCAGCAAGTGCTGCCGACGGCAACAAGATTGAAATCCATACCGGTTCTGCAAGCGGTACCTTGGCGGGCACATGTACGCTCAAGAATACCGGCAACAAGTCTACCTTTGCTGAAACCAAGTGCGAAGTGGAAGGCCTGAAGGGTGTCGTGGAATCCTTGTTCCTCGTGTTCAAGGGCTCGCAGGATTCGACCATGGCAATCAAGGCTTGGGGCTTCGAAGGAAGCGGCTCTACTCCGCCGACTCCTCAGACTCCTTATGGCGACAAGGCTGTGACGATTCCGGCTAAGATCGAAGCCGAAAACTATGACGTTCCGGGCACGGGCCGCGGTGATGAAGCGCAATCCTATAGCGACAACGAGTCCGAAAACCAGGGCGATGCCGAATTCCGTACCGACTTGGGAGTCGATATCGTGCTCGGTGGTACCGGCAAGGCTATTGGTTACACCGCTGCTGGTGAATGGCTGGAATACTCGATCGTGGTTCCAGAAGATGGCGAATACGCCTTGAAGGCATCGGCTTCTACCGGTATGGAAAACGGCGCAAGCTTCTGCCTGCTTGTCGATGGCAAGGTCGTGGGCGATACCGTGAAGGTCCCGCAGACTGGCGAAGACTGGAGCGTCTATGAAGAATTCAATGCCGGTAATGCGACCCTGACCAAGGGCGAACACATTGTCCGACTGGTGATTACCGGCGACAACGTGAACGTGGACTGGTTCTCGATTGGCGAAGTGGCCACGGGGATCCAGCAGGAAGCCAAGCTGAATGTTGCCTCTGTCTCGACTTACGATGTATTTGACTTGAGCGGCAAGAAGATTGCAAGCTTTACGGCCCGCAACATGATCGAAGCCACTAAGATGTGGCGCGATGGTTCCGTGAAGGGGTCTGAAAAGGCCCGCGGCGTGAACCTGCTCCGTAACCGCACCAGCGGCATGGTGACCAAAATTCGCACCGCGAAGTAAAGATTTATAAATAAACCATTGACAAAAAGTCAAAGAAAAGTGTCCTTCGGGGCACTTTTTTTTGTGCTTTTGAAGATAATTTTAAAGATAGAAGGTGTGGTGTTTTACCTTCAGAGGAGTCCTTTATGGATGTTTGGAATGTTAAAGGCCTGAAGAAGGCCGCGTGTTTGATTGTGGGCTTGGCGGCTTTCGGCCTTGCCGACAACCCGATTTCGACTTACCATTACCTGGCAGACCCGGGTGCTGCCGCTGACGATGAGTACTTCTATATCATCACGGACTCCGATGACCCGGCTCCGTACAATTCTAACGGTTACAAGATTTACGCCCTTTATGCATTCCGCAGTAGGGATATGCAGAACTGGACCGACTTCGGCATTATTTACGATGCCCGTAAGGTGAGCGGCATTAACGACATTTGGGCTTCTGGCATTGCCGTGCATAACGGTACGTTCTACATCGTGTTCCCCGATGGCGGTGGCGGCGGTATCGGCTATATCAAGGCTCCTGCAATTGAAGGCCCGTGGACGAACGCCGTGGGTAACGGCAAGGACAAGCTTGTCGGCGGTCGCGGCATTATCGGTTGCGATGGTGTGTCTTGGTGCTTTGACCCGGGTATCTTTATCGATGACGACGGAACCACCTACGTTACATGGGGCGGCGGCGAAAGTAACAGCCGTCCGAACACCGATAACTTCGATATCGTCAAGCTGAACGATGCGAAAAATGCTCCGGTGGGTAACGGCAGCCACGTGAAGGTGAACAACTTGCCGACCCGCAAGATGCTTGAAGCCTCTTACATCCACAAGCACAAGGGCACTTACTACTTCTCGTACAGTACCGGTTGGCAGCAGGGCGCTCCGACGATTGACTACGGTACTTCTAACAACGTAATGGGCCCTTACACCTGGAAGGGCACCATTCTCGGCGACCCGAGTATGAACGGCCGCAGCATCAACGGCAACAACAACCACCATGGTATCGCCGAATTCAAGGGCCACTCTTATGTTGTCTATCATGACCGTCGTATTGCCAAGGGCCATAACGGCCTGGAAATTATTCCGGCCGATGACGGTCAGCCGAAACCGAACGAAGGCTATCACCGTAGCGTTTCCGTAGACGAAATGTTCTACAACGCCGACGGTACAATTAAGCAGGTGGTTTGCACCAACGAAGGCCCGGAACAGATTGAAAACTTCGATCCGTACGATTGGTATCCGGCTCTCACGAGTTCCAAGCAGAAGGGCATTCGCAGCCGCTCCAACTTTGTGCAGGGCAAGGCTGCTGAACATGTGCTGCTTCCGCTTTCGACCAAGGAATCTTGGCTGCGCGTTTCGGGTGTTGACTTCGGTACTGCAGCGACGGCCTTCAAGGTTGAAGCCGCAAGCGCTGGCGACGGCAACAAGATTGAAATCCGCACGGGTTCTGCAACGGGTACGCTCGCAGGCACTTGTAACCTCAAGAATACCGGCAACAAGAATACTTATGCCGAAACCACTTGCGAAGTGGAAGGACTCAAGGGCATTGTAAAACAGCTGTTCTTGGTGTTCAAGGGCGCTCAGGATTCTACCATGGCTGTTAAGGCCTGGGGCTTCGAAGGCAGTGGATCAACTCCTCCCACACCGCAGTCTCCGTTCGGAGGCAAGGCTTGGGAAATTCCGGGCAAGATTGAAGTCGAAAACTTCGATGAACCGGGTGTCGGCCGCGGCAGCGAAATCAAGTCTTACAGTGAAAACGATTCCGACGACCATGGCATTGAAAATGGTGGCACGAGCTACCGCGAAGGTACCGGCGTCGATATTTACAAGAAGGCGACCGGTTACGTGGTGGGCTACAACCAGTCTGGCGAATGGCTCGAATACACCGTGAACGTGAAGGAAGATGGCGATTACACCATGTACGCTTCTGTCGCAACGGACAATTCTACCGCTGGATTCTCGCTGTCTATCGATGAAAACAAGATTGCCGATGTCGCAGTCTCTGGTTCCAGCTGGGAAGACTTTGCCAATGTGAAAGCCAATGTGTCTCTGAAGGCTGGCGAACATATCCTGCGCATGACGGTAACGGGCGACTGGTTCGACATTGACTACATCAACTTCGTTGCAGGCAAGGACGCTCCGGAAACACCGACGGGTCTTGCAGGTAACGTGAAGCTGAATGTGGCCAAGGAATCGACGTTTGACGTGTTCAATTTGAATGGCAAGAAGGTGGCTAGCTTTACGGCCCGCAACATGGCCGAAGCTTCCAAACTCTGGCAGAGTGGTTCCATTCAGGGTAGCGAAAAGGCTCAGGGAATATGCCTGATTCGTAATCGCGCAAACGGCATGATTGCAAAGGTGCGTACTACCAAATAGTTTCCCATAAACACATCCAACCAGGAGGACACCCCCGAACGGGGGTGCCTTTCCTCTGGGAAAAAAGGTCTTGATTTTAGAATTGCAGGAATGTATTTTAATATCGGGAGTTGTGTTAAAAAGGAGTATAAGATGACAATCCAAAAAATTGCAAAGAGTGTGGGCCTTGCCTTTGGAGTGGTTGGCCTTTGGAGTTCGGCTATGGCCTCGACGGTCAATGTCGACGTAACGGAAGAACACCAGGTCATTCGCGGTTTCGGTGGCATGGTGCATAACCAGTGGCAGGGCGGTGGCGGTCTTTCCGAAGCCGATGCCAAGCTTGCGTTCGGTACGGGCGATGGCCAGATTGGCTTGAACACGCTCCGTATTCCGGTGTATGCAAGCTCAAACGATTTTAATAAAGAAGTACAGGCCGCAAAGTATGCCAAAAAGTACGCCGGCGATGACTTTATCTTGTATGCAACGCCGTGGACTTCGCCGTACGCGGGTGCAAACCAGCACATGGCTTCTTCGAACTACCAGAAGTATGTGGATCACCTGAACAGCTTCAATGATTACATGAAGAACCAGGGCGTTCCCCTGTACGCCATCTCTATCAGTAACGAACCGGACTGGTGCGGTGAATGGGCTTGCTGGAGTGCAGATGAAATCTACAACTTCACCAAGGGCTATGCCGATAAGATGCGCAAGAACGGCGTCAAGGTGATTTCGACGGAATCGTTTGCTTATCAAAAGAAACTTTATGATAAAGTGCTGAACGATGCGAATGCTCTCAAGAACTGGGACATTCTCGGTGCGCACTTCTATGCGAGCGACAGAAACACTGCCGATAGCTGGTTCCAGTATTCCTTGGCTGACCAGAAAAACGTGGAACGCTGGATGACGGAACACTACACCGAAAGCCAGGGCAGCGGTAACTACTGGCGCACGATTACGAATACGGGCGACCAGGCGAACCAGAACAAGCGCGATACCGTGAACGCCATGGATGTGGCTTACGAAATCCACCGCGCCATGGTTGTGGGCAACTTCAATCAGTACACCTGGTGGTACATCCGTCGTTGCTATGGCCTGATCATGGAAAAGGACTTTGGCAACAAGCTTCAGATTCCGAGCAACGAAATCGGCAAGATTTCTAAGCGCGGTTACGTGATGAGCCAGTTCGCCCGATTCATCCGCCCGGGTGCAATCCGCGTGGGAGCGACCGCCAAGCCCGAAGCAAACCTGTTTGCCAGTGCTTACAAGAGCTCCGAAGGCGACTCCGTGATTGTGGTGCTCGTGAACCGCGATTACAAGAATTCCAAGACCGTAACGGTGAACGTGAAGGGTGCCGATGTGGAAACGTTCCATGTGTACACCACGAGCCAGGCGAAGAATGCCAAGTATGAAGGCGAAGTCGAAGTCAAGAACGGCTCCGTGACAATCACCATGGATCCGGGCAGCTCGGAATTCAAGGATTGCATCGTGACGCTCGTGGGCGTGGGAACGCCTGCAGAACCTGTACCGCGCGAACCGTTTGGTGGCAAGGCTGTGGAACTCCCGGGCAAGATCGAAGCCGAAAACTTTGACGTTCCGGGTACCGGCAAGGAAAACAAGACCTATTACGATTCCGATTCCGAAAACCATGCCTGCACCGACGAAGGCAAGACTGCCGAATGCTCCAAGGTTCGTGAAGATACGGGCGTCGATATTTACAAGAAGTCCTCTGGCGCTGTCGTGGTGGGTCACAACCAGGCTGGCGAATGGCTTGAATACACCGTGAACGTGAAGGAAGCCGGCGAATACACCATGACCGCTTCTGTTGCGACAGCCAATTCGGATCCGGGCTTTACGCTTTCGATCGATGGAAAGTCCCTTGCCGAAGTTCCGGTTTCCGGTTCCAGCTGGGATGACTTCAAGGATGTCACGGCCAAGGTGACGCTCCCGGCTGGCGAACATATTCTGCGCCTCGAAGTGACGACCTCTTGGTTCGATATTGATTACCTCAAGTTCGAAAAGCCGTGCGAAAACTGCAATACGGGTATTGCCGATGCTCGCCTGAACATGCCGACCGAAACCGAAAGCTACCGCATTTTCGATATGAACGGAAGCTATCTCGGTGTGGTTTCTGCAACGGGCATGCCAGAACTCCGTGCCAATGCGGCTAGCCTCGTGAAGCGCGGTGGCGCCTACCTGGCCAAGTCCATGAATGGCCGTACCAAGCTCATTCAGGTGACGAAATAAGCTAAAATCTCTAAAAAACCTTGCTGAAAGCCCCGGAATGTTTCCGGGGTTTTTCGTTGGTTGATTATTTATCCATGGAATATTCGCCTTTTATGCGAAAAAAGCTGTTTTTGAGGGTAATTTTAGAGTATTGCAAAAGGAGTGTGATATGGATTTCAAGAAGATTTCCGAGTTTTTGACCCCGGCCCTTTGGCTTGCGGGCGGGCTGATGATGCTTGCGACAATTGCAAACGCGGCACCGGACCCGAATTTCCACATTTACATTGCGTATGGCCAGTCCAACATGGAAGGCAATGCCACGAACTTTGACAAGAATGTCGACGGTAAGGAACATCCGCGCGTAAAGATGTTCGCAACGACGTCTTGCAGTAACCTTGGCCGCCCGACAGTGGGCGAGATGTACCCGGCAGTGCCTCCGATGTTTAAGTGCAACCAGGGCCTTTCTCCGGCAGACTGGTTTGGCCGCCACATGGCAGACTCCCTGCCCGATGTGACAATCGGTATTATCCCGGTGGCGCAGGGCGGCACGAGTATCCGTTTGTTTGACCCCGATGACTACAAGAATTACCTTAATTCCGCCGAAAGCTGGCTGAAGAACGGTGCCAAGGCTTACGGTGACGATGGTAACGCCATGGGCCGTATTATCGAAGTGGCCAAGAAGGCTCAAGAAAAAGGCGTCATCAAGGGCATTATCTTCCACCAGGGCGAAACCGATGGTGGCATGAGCAACTGGGAACAGATTGTCAAGAAGACTTACGAATACATGCTCACGCAGCTTGGCCTTAAAGCAGAAGAAACCCCGTTTGTCGCCGGCGAAATGGTGGACGGCGGTTCTTGCGCGGGCTTTAACAGCCGTGTGCACAATCTTTCCAAGTACATCGTCAACTTTGGCGTGGCGAGCTCCAAGGGCTACGGAAGCAAGGGCGACGGCCTCCACTTTACCGTAGAAGGCTACCGCGGCATGGGTCAGCGTTACGCTCAGGAAATGCTCAAGCTCATTAACGTAGCGCCAGTGGATCCTGAACCGCAGACTCCGTTCAAGGGAGAAGCTCTTGCGATTCCGGGCAAGGTCGAAGTGGAAGATTTCGACAAGCCGGGTATCGGCAAGAACGAAGATGGAACGAGCAATGCTTCTTACGGCGACGATAGCGAAAACCACGGTGACTCCGACTACCGCAAGGATACCGGCGTTGACCTGTACAAGAAAGCTACCGGAATTGCCGCTGGCTACAACACTACCGGCGACTGGCTCGAATGGACTGTCAATGTTGCCGAAGCAGGCGATTACACCGCTGCAGCTTCTGTTGCTACCGACGGTACGGGTTCCTTTACGCTCTCTATCGATGGCAAGTCCGTTGGCGAATTCACGGTCACGGGCTCTAGCTACGATGATTTCACCGAAGTGAAGCAGAAGGTGACTCTCCCGGCCGGTAAGCATATTCTGCGCATGGATGTGACGCAGCAATACTTTGATATCGACTACATCAACTTCTCGATGGCGCAGGATCCTTGCGATGGTTGTGGAGAACCATGCGCCGATTGCGGCACCAAGATTGCCGATGTCCGTCTGAATATGCCGACCGAAGCCGAAAATTACCGCATTTTCGATATGAACGGCACCTATCTTGGCGTGGTCCGTGCAACGGGCAAGGCGGAACTCCGCGTGAATGCCGCTAACCTGGTCAAGCGCGGTGGCACCTACCTGGCCAAGTCTGCAAAGGGCCGTACGAACCTGATTCAGGTAGCCAAATAGGCATTTTGGACGATTTTAAGAATTGAATGCTGAGACCCGCCTAAAAAGGCGGGTTTCTTGTTTATTTTTCATTACCTTTTGTTGACTATTTATCCATAAATTTTGGCGTTTTTCGCGTGAAATCGGCGTTTTTTGAGGGTAATTTTAGGGTATTGCAAAAGGAGTGTGCTATGGATTTCAAAAAAGTTTCTGAGTTTTTGACTCCGACATTATGGCTTGTGGGCGGGCTTTTGATGCTTGCGACGCTTGCCAATGCGGCGCCGAACCCGAATTTCCACATTTATATCGCCTACGGCCAGTCCAACATGGCGGGTAACGGCGATATCGTCCCTTCCGAAGACCAGGACAAGTACAAGGACAAGTTCTTGATGCTCGCCTCGCATAACGCAAACGCGAGCCAGCGCAGCGGCAAGACGAATCAGTCTATCAAGACGGGCGAATGGTACCCGGCAATTCCCCCGATGTTCCACCCCTTCGAAAACTTTTCTCCGGCAGACTACTTCGGCCGCGCTATGGTGGATTCCCTGCCGGGCGTTACCGTGGGTATTATTCCGGTCGCTATCGGTGCGGTGAGCATCCGCGCCTTCGACAAGGACCAGTACGAAGCTTATTTCAGGGGCGATGGCAAGGACATCATGAACTGGGGCTGGCCCAAGGATTACGACAACAACCCTCCGGGACGCATTCTGGAACTTGCCAAGAAGGCAAAGGAAGTGGGCGTCATCAAGGGCTTCATCTTCCACCAGGGCGAAAGTGACGGTACCGATGCTAACTGGCGCAAGACCGTTTACAAGACCTACAAGGACGTGATTGATGCGCTTGGCTTGGACGAAAATGAAGTGCCGTTTGTGGCGGGCGAACTCCTCCAGGAAGGCCAGAACTGCTGCTCTAGCAAAAACGGCGGCATTGCCCAGCTCAAGCAAAATTTCAAGAAGTTCGGACTTGCCTCTTCCAAGGGCTTGCAGGGTAACGGCAAGGACCCGTACCACTTTGGCCGTGCAGGCGTGATTGAACTTGGCAAGCGCTACTGCTCCGAAATGCTCAAGCTTATCGACAAGACGATTGATCCGGATGCTCCGCCGGTAAACCTTGTGGACCCGAGCCAGTCTACGGTTCCGGATGAACCGCCCGAGGAATATGGCCCGTACACGGACCCGATTGAAATCCCTGGCAAGGTCGAAGCTGAAAACTACAACAAGGGCGGCGCCGACAAGGCTTATTACGATTTGAGCAAGGGCAACGAAGGCGGCAAGCTTCGTAAGGACGATGTGGATATTTATCAGCCGAACATGGGCATTGTCGTGGGCCACTGCCAGAAGGGCGAATGGCTCAAGTACACCGTAAACGTGGAAAACGATGGCGAATACGAAATTTCTGCCAACGTGGCGGGCGAGAACGGAACCGGTGGATTTGTGCTCTACATGGATGGCGATCGCATCGGTGACGAAATCGTGAATGCAGGTTCGGGCTTTGATACGTTTACCACGGCGAAAGGCGGCAGGGCTGCTCTGGTTGCCGGTGAACATGAGCTCAAGCTCGAAATCACCAATGACTGGATCGATATTGACTTCATAGAATTCAGACTCACTTCTACGGGCATTGCCCAGCGTGTGAACCTGATGACCGAAGCCGAAAGCAATTTTAACCTGTTCGATATGCAGGGCAAGCATGTGGCTAGCTTCAAGGCCTCTGGCATGGATGCTGCAGTCCGCATGGTCAAGGGCGGTGTCAAGGGTATCCGTCAGGGAGTGTATTTGGTTCGCTCTGCAAGCAAGATGGGCATCAAACAAAAGGTGGTGACTTATGAAAAGTAATGAAATTACAATTATCAAGCAGATTGCGTTTTTCTCGGTAGTCGCGGTCGTGCTCGGATTCCTTTACGGTTAGGACTTAAACTCTCTCTCTTTGTTTTGCACCCCTGAATAAGGGGTGTTTTTCATTTTATTGGCGAAAAGGATTGACAATTTGTCAAAGGATAATGTGTGCGGGAATGGTAAAAAGGGCCTTTTTTAGGGTAATTTTACTATGAAGAAATTTGCATGGGCGGTGGTGCGCCCGCAAAAGGAGTACTAACATGGGATGGTTTAAAAGTTTGGGCATTGCCCTCGCTAGTTCTTGTGCAGTTTACGCTGTAACAGTTAACAATCCGATTATGTATGTCGATAGCCCGGACCCCTCGATTGTCCGCGTTGACGACGCCTATTACATGGTCACGACGACCATGCACTTTGCCCCGGGCGTGCCCGTTTTCAAGAGCACCGATTTGGCCCAGTGGCGCACGGTGGGGTATGCTTACCAGACGCTCACCAACAATGACCAGCAGAACCTGAATGGCGGCAAAGACGCCTACGGTAAGGGCTCGTGGGCATCGAGCATTCGTTATCACAAGGGATTTTTCTACGTGCTGACACCGTCGTACACGACGGGCAAGACTCACCTGTACAAGACCGCCGACGTGGAAAGCGGCCAGTGGAGCGAAGTGCAGCTTCCGTTCTACCACGACCCTTCTCTGTTCTTCGATGACGACGGAACCGTGTGGGTGTTCTACGGCAGTGGCGACCAGATTAGCTACGTGCAGTTGAACGACGACGCTAGCGGCGTGAAGGCTGGCGGCAAGAGCGGTAAGGTTGGCGGCGTGAGCGTGAACCAGGTGACCGGCACCAGCAATTACTATGTGCAGCAAGAAGGTTCGCACATGGAAAAGGTGAACGGCGAATATTACTTGTTCACGATTTCTTGGCCGGCTGGCAAGAGCCGTAGTGAAATTGTTTACCGTTCCAAGAACTTGCTCTCTGGTTACAGCGGAAGGTACTTCCTTTCTGACAACGGCGTTGCGCAGGGTGGCATCTTTGATACTCCCGATGGCAAGTGGTATGCCCTCCTGTTCCGCGATTCCGGCCCGGTCGGCCGTATGTCGCACTTGGTTCCGATGGAATGGAAAGACGGCTGGCCTGTGCCCACGAGCGGCTCCAAGGCGCCCTCTACAATTGACTTGCCGGAATCTCCGTTGCCGGGCTACGGCATGGTGACTTCTGATGACTTTGAATCTAGCGAACTTGCTCTCGAATGGCAGTTCAACCATAACCCCGATAACAAGAACTGGAGCTTGTCTGCAAATCCGGGCTTCTACCGCATTACTACGAGCCGCACTGATAGCCGCGTGGTGAATGCGAAGAACACCTTGACCCAGCGCTCTTTTGGCCCCAAGTGCTCTGGCCGTACGCTTGTGGATGGCACCGGCATGAAGGATGGCGATATGGCTGGCCTCGTTGCCCTGCAGGACGACAAGGGCTTTGTGGCGCTCGCTAAAGATGGCGGTAGCTACAAGGTGGTGATGTACACCGGAAACAAGAATGGTGAAAGCCTGAAGGATAGCAAGGCGATTTCGGGTTCCAAGGTTTACTTGCGTATCGATTTTGACTTGCCGATTGACCGCGGTACCGCATACTTCTACTACAGTACCGATGGCAGTACCTGGTCAAAAATCGGTAGCGATGTAAAGCTCAATTACGACCTGCACATGTTCGTGGGCGTGCGTTGGGGCCTCTTCAACTTTGCGACCAAGCAGGCCGGTGGTTACGCAGACTTTGATTGGTTCAAGGTCGGTACCGACGTGAACGATGAAATTTATCTCGATGGCGCTGGCTCTGAACCTGTCCCGCAGACTCCGTTCTGTGCCGCTGGTGAAAACTGCCCTGCTATTGCTCTCCCAGGCAAGATCGAAGCAGAAAACTTCGACGTTCCGGGCAAGGGTAAAGATGGCACCTCTTACTATGACGCCGATTCCGAAAACCACGGCGATAGCGATTACCGCAAGGGCACGGGCGTTGACCTTTACAAGAAGGCGACCGGCGTCATTGTGGGCTACAACAGCGAAGGTGACTGGCTCGAATACACCGTGAACGTAAAGGATGCAGGTGATTACACCATGTTCGCGGCTGTTGCTGCGGCTGGCTCTACCTCGAGCTTCAAGCTCTCCCTGGACGGCAAGGACATTACCGAAGAAATCGCAGTGCCTGCGGCAAGTTCCGGCGAAGAAAATTACGACGATTACAACAAGGTGAAGGCCAATGTAACGCTCCCTGCTGGCGAACATGTGCTCCGCTTTACGGTTACTGGCGCCTGGCTCGATATTGACTACTTCACATTCGTGAAGGGCGCAAACGCTACGGACCCGGAACCGATTGATCCGACGGGTATCGCAAATGCAGTGCGCTACGATGTGCAGGCCGAACAGGTTTACCGCGTGTATGGCCTGAACGGAAACTTTGTGGGCTCCGTGTTTGCGACAAGTGCAAGCGAGGCTCAGTCTAAGGTGCGCGCCATGGTTTCGGAAAAGGGCGTGTACCTGATTAGAGCGAAGAATGGGATGGTTCGTCGCTTTACGGTAACGAAGTAAGGACCCATAAAAAAGGAGCGAAGGATGTTTGGTTTCAAAAATTTGGGCAAGGTGGTGCTTGCCTTCGCAAGTGTTGCGCTGCTTACGGGTCATGCTGTTGCTGACAACATCACAGTTGACGGAAAATCCCGCAGCATGCTCGTGTATGCTCCGTCGGGAATCGAAAAGAATCGCCCGCTCATCATTCAGATGCACGGCATGAATCAAGATGCCCCCTACCAGAAGAATGCGGCGAAGTGGGAATCCATTGCCGATACCGCGCGCTTTGTGGTGGTGTTCCCCAACGGCGAAAATAAGGCCTGGGACATCGGTGGCAATAAAGACATCAATTTTATCAAGGCCATCATCAACGAGATGTACAACAAGTACGGCATTGATAAAAACCGTGTGTACGTTTCGGGATTTTCGATGGGTGGCATGATGAGTTACCATGTGGCAAACAAGATGGGCGACCAGATTGCGGCCATCGCGCCTGTTTCGGGTGGCGGTGGCGTGAATTCGCCTAAGCGCGCCATGCCGATTATGCATACGCACGGTACCACCGACGACGTGGTGAATTATAACAGCACCGTGAATACCCTGAAAGGCTGGGTCAATGCGCAAAAATGCTCCAGCAATTCGCAGAAGATCAAGCCGTATCCGTCGACCAAGCCGGGCTCTGCCGCATCGCTTGAAATCTGGAGCGGCTGCACCGATGGTGTCGAAGTGCGCTTGCTGACTATTGATGGCAAGGGCCACTGGTATTCCATGGACGAAGCCGTGAGCGTGAACACGAGCGTGGAAATCTGGAATTTTGTGAAGAACTATTCGCTGGACGGTTCTAGCATTACTCCGCCGACCCCTGCGATTGTCGTTCCCACGAACCGCGAAGAAGTCTTTAACGGTGGCTTTGATTCGAGCGCCGTGGCTTGGGACTTGCAGACGCATGGTGACGCTCAGGCCAGCGGCGATGCAAAAGACGGCAAGTACAAGCTCGATATTTCGGCAATCGGCACACAGAATTACCAGGTGCAGCTGATTCAGCACGACTTGCGCCTTGTAAAGGACCAGTGGTACGAAATCAGCTTTGATGCAGTCGCAAGCGCTGCCCGCACGCTCGAAGTGAACGTGGAACAGCATAATGACCCGTGGGAAAGCTACCTCAAGGAAAAGCAGAATTTTGAAATTGGAACAGATGTAAAGAACTTCAAGTTCAATTTCCAGATGACAGCCGCAACGGATACCAACAGTCGCTTGAGCTTTAACGCGGGCGCTGCAACGGGTACGCTTATGCTGGATAATGTCGTGCTTAAAAAGATTGATGCTCCGACGGATCCGGAATTGACTGGCATTGCACCGAAAATGGGCTCGGTTGTCGCTGCTACCGCCGAATATGCGGTATATAGCCTCTCCGGCAAACGCCTCGGAACGGTGAAAATTCGCCATGCGACGGAAACGGAGACTTTGTTGAAGGCCAAATTCGGGAAGGGCGTCTACATGCTCCGTAGCGAGAACGGCAAAAAGACCTTGTTCCATGTTAAATAAAAACGGTCGCTTTTATCGGTAAAAATTGCTGAAATTCGCTTAAATTCAGAAATAATATGACAAACGGCATTGACAAATAGTCAACGCCGTTTTGCTTTTCTGGGTGAGTTTTTCCTTTTTTTAAGAATATTTTTTTAGGTGTAAATATCATCATGGAGTGATGAAGATGTTTGGCTTAAAAAAATACTCGTTTGGCGGGGCTATCGCCCTTGCCTTCTGTGGTTTGGCCTCTCAGGCCTTTGCCCATCCCGATAGTTTGGTGCTTACACCCCCGCTGGGGTGGAACAGCTGGAACGTGTTCCACGAAAACATCAACGAAAAGCAGATTCAGGAAATCGCCGACGCGATGGTGTCTTCTGGCTTGAAGGACGCGGGCTATATTTACCTGAACCTCGACGACAACTGGATGGACACCAAGCGCGATGCGCAAGGCAACCTCCAGAATAATCCGAAAACCTTCCCGAGCGGCATGAAGGCCATTGCCGATTACGTGCATGCGAAGGGCCTTAAGTTCGGCCTTTACGGCGACCGCGGCAAACGTACTTGCCACCATTACAACAGCAAATGGGATAGCCAGAGCGGTTCCAACGGTCACGAAGAACAGGATGCCAAGAAACTCGCCGAATGGGGTGTTGACTACTGGAAGTACGACAACTGCGATTCTGACCCGAATACCCAGGAAAAAGATTACACCGCCATGTCCAAGGCCCTCCGCAATTCCGGACGCGACATCGTGTTCAGCATTTGCATGTGGGAATACAAGGAGTGGATGCCAAAAATTGCGAACCTCTGGCGTACCACTTTCGATATCGGTCCTGAATGGATTTCGACTTCTTGGTATCGCGGCGTCTACGAAATTATCGATGCCAACAACAAGTACTGGCAAATTGCAAAGCCTGGTCACTGGAATGACCCGGACATGCTCGAAGTGGGCAACAGGGGCCTCTCTTACGAAGAACAGCGCTCCCAGATGACGATGTGGTCCATTATGGCGGCTCCCATCATGATCAGTTCCGACGTGCGCAACATGAGCAACGAAACCAAGGAACTCTACCTGAACAAGGACATGATTGCCATCAACCAGGATTCTTTGGGCGTTCAGGGCCACCGCATCTCTGACAAGCAAGGCAAGCAGGTCTGGACCAAACCCTTGAAGAATGGCGACCTTGCCGTGGCACTCCTCAACAACAACAATTCTACCCAGACTGTCGAATGCAACTTTGCAGACATTGGCGTAGAAGGCGAAGTAGAAGTCCGCGACGCTTGGCAGAAAAAAGACTTGGGCCCGCGTTCCAGCGTTTCTATCGAACTTCCGGCTCACGGCTCGGCTCTTCTCCGCTTGGTTTTAAAGCCGGTTCCGCGCGCTCCGTTCAAGGGTGAAGCTCTCGCTATTCCGGGCAAGATTGAAGTCGAAGATTTCGACATTAACGGCGTGGGCCAGGGCAATACCACCTATAACGAAAGCGATACCGAAAACCACGGCGACTCCGACTACCGCCCGGGTACCGGTGTCGACCTTTACAAGAAGGCATCTGGCATCATTGTCGGCTACAACCAGGCTGGCGAATGGCTCGAATACACCGTGAAGGTGGCTTCGACGGGAACTTACACGATGAACGCCTCCGTGGCTTCTGCCAACAGCACGTCAAGCTTCAAGCTCTCCATGGACGGCAAGGACATTACCGAAGAAATCGCCGTGCCTGCAGCAACCGCCGGTGAAGACAACTATGACGAATACAATACAGTCGAAGCCAAGGTGAACCTGACCGAAGGCGAACACATTCTCCGCTTCACGGTTACCGGCGACTGGATGGACATCGACTGGATTGAATTCTGTGAGGGCGAAAGTTGCGAACCGATGGGCTTGCACAAGGCAATCCCCGCGGCAGTGCGCAACACTACCTCTCCGCGACTTCTCAAGAAGGGTAACGCACTCTTCATCGAAAAGAACGGCCAGCGCTTTGATCTCACGGGTCATCGCATCAAGTAATTTCCCATAATAATCACTCCTTGCCCGCCAATCCTGGCGGGCATTTTATTACATTTCTCACTATGAAATTCAAACGCATTCTTCTCAAGCTCAGTGGCGAAGCCCTCGCAGGCGAAAAGGGCCACGGCATCGATAATACTATCCTCTCCGACATGGCTTCGGAAATCGCATCCATCGTTAAGCAGGGCGTTCAAGTGGCTCTCGTGATTGGTGGTGGCAACTTGGTTCGTGGTATTTCTGCTTCTGCAGGCGGCATGAACCGCGCTCAGGGCGACGCCATGGGCATGCTCGGCACGGTCATGAATGGCCTCGCCATGCAAGATGCTTTGGACAAACAGGGTATCGATTCTGTGGTGATGTCCGCTATCCGCATGGAACCGGTTTGCGAATTCTTTGATCGTCGCAAGGCTCTCAAGCTCCTCTCCGCTGGCTCCGTCGTGATTTTCTCTGCCGGTACGGGCAACCCCTTCTTTACCACGGACAGCTGCGCCGCTCTCCGTGCTATCGAAAGCGAATGCGACGTGATTATGAAGGCCACTAAGGTTGACGGCATCTACACGGCCGACCCGGTCAAGGACCCGACTGCAACCCGCTTCGATGACATCTCCTACAAGGAAGTCATTTCTCGCGGTCTCAAGGTTATGGATACTGCAGCTGTGGCTCTCTGCATGGAAAACAACATGCCCATCTTCGTTTTCAAGATGGAAAAGGGCAACCTGACCCGCGCCGCTATCGAAGGCGACCTCGGCACGCTGGTGCACTGCTAATTTAAATCAGGCTGTATTTCTGGCTTCGTCCGCCCTTGTTTTCAGGGCGGACGATTTCTTTTTGAATCATGTCCTGAATGTCGCGGAGGGCGGAGTCGTGGCTGGTGCCGGTAAAGGCGGCGACTTCTTTGACCGAGAAAATGGCCGGCAGGACGCCGTTGCAGACGGCTTCTACAATCTTGCGTTCACGGCTGCTCAAGTCAACTTGGTCGTTCTTTTGCATAAGCTGCATTTTCTTGAGGGCGCCGGTGATTTCGCGCTTGCATTCTTCGATGGATTTCTGCATGGCGCCTAGGAACCATAGAATCCATTCGGTTAAGTCGCCGTTGCCGGCTTGTGCCTTGAAAAGCGTCTCGATGTATTTTTCGCGGTCACTTAAGATTTGTTCGTTCAGCGCGTATTGGCAGCGGGTGGTATCTTCGCTGCGGGCCAAGAGCATGGCACTTAAGGCGCGGGCGATGCGACCGTTGCCGTCTTCAAAGGGGCGAATCGTCAAGAACCAAAAGTGCGCGATTGCGGCTTTGATGGCTCCGTCTTGCGTCGAGTTTTCAAACCAGTCTATAAAACGCCCGATTTCGAGCGGAATGCGTTCCGGACTTACGCCTGTAAAGGTTCCGATGCCGCTCTCCTTGGTCCTGAAGCTTTTTACTTTGTTCTGGCCGATGGCGGCGTGCCACGCGAAAAGTCTCTCTTCGGTCAGCGGGAGCTTTGCGTTTTGAATAGCCCCTACAAAATTTCGGATGTCGTTCTTGGCGGAATTCTTCTTTTGAATTTCGTCTTCCAGGTTTTGCAAGTTGAGCTCGGTTCCGTCGAGGGCATAGTTCGCCGCAATATCGCGGGCGAGCATCTTGGTTTCGAACTCGGTATTGCATACCAAATCCGCCACACCTACGAGGGCGCCTTCAAGCAGGCGGGTCTGCCCCAGGGCGTCAATGACGCTTTGGGCGTTGTAGCGGAACTTGGTCCAGTCGGGGTACTGGTGTATGAAAAGCGGCTTAGAGACTATCATTTAACGCAAAATATACGTAGAATGCACCAAAAAGCAAGGCCGAAATTGGAATGTTCCATCTTGGAATAAGAAATTGTCACTTTTTTTCGCCGATTTACCTAAATGTGTTTATATTAGTTTACAAGATGGATGAAAGGGGTCCAAGCGGTTTTAGGTGTTTGCGCTTGGTGAGAGGCTCGGTGACGGGGTTGGCGTACCGAGCCTCTCCTTTTTTTTATAGTCCCCGCGAAGGCGGGAGTCAGCGTCGAGTGTCTGAAATTCTATTATTGTGCCATGCAGAAAATCGATACATGGTACAAGGCCGAGGGCTATTGCCCTGCCGAAGAATTTGAATTGGCAAGCTACCTGCTTTTTGAAGCCGGCGTGGCAACGCTCGAAGAATTGGACCCTAAGGCAGAAGGCCGCACGGATTTTTGCTTTTATACCGGCGACAAGGCCGAACGGGACCGTATCGTAAACGAATTCCCCCAGTATCATTTTTCCGTTAGTGAAGAACCCGCGAAGGATTGGGACAAGTGGTGGCGTGACCGTGCCCAGCCCGTGTCCGTTTCGCCCCATTTGTGGGTGCGTCCGCCTTGGGTTGAATTTACTCCCGATGACCCGAAAGCCGTGGTGCTTGAACTCGAAGCAAAGACTGCATTCGGCACCGGCGAACACGATACCACCAGCAGCTGTGCCACCCTTATGGAATCGATTGATTTCAACGGCAAGACGGTGCTGGACATCGGTACGGGTACGGGAATCTTGGCCATGTACGCTCGCCGCATGGGCGCCCGCATGGCAGTCGGTACTGAAATCGATCCGCTCACGATTCCTTGCATTGCCGAAAATTTCGAACGCAACGGTTTCAAGGAATGCGATTGCATTCTCGGTTTCTTGGATGCTTTTAAAGATGGTGCCAAGTTCGACGTCATTCTCTGCAACATGATCCGCAGCGAACTTTGGCCGCTCCGTGACGATATCGAAGACTTGCTCGCCGAAGGTGGCGAGTTGATTATCTCGGGCCAGCTTTTGACCGAAAAGGATTATATCCTCAAGTGGTTTGAAGAAGCCGGCTTCAAAGTCAAAGAAGAACGAATTAGCACAGAGTGGTGGAGTGTGCTCGCACACTCCTAACCATATTCCCTTTTATTCCTACTCTTTGTTCTTGACGCAGCGCACCGAGCGTGCGACTGTCTTGGACTTCGCGAACTTCTCGAGGACGGTGTTGGCATTCGAAATGGAGTAGTAGAATGCCGAGCTGTCGCTCACAATCGTGCTCGTCCAGAACTGTGCGCTAGTGCCGAGTCCGGCGAATTTTCCGTCGTAGTAACCGGCCGGAATCGCCGTGAATCCGAATTCATTTTTAGGATAGGCGATTTCTTTCCACAAACGGGTTGCCTTCAGCAGGGTGCCGATTTTCGCCGTGTTGTTCACGGCCTTTTCGAGGTTGTCCCAATCGGTTCTTGTAGAGACATGCCAGCCGCTGGGGCATACGCCTTGTTCGGTTCCGCCCAAGGTAGCGGCATTCCAGGTGTAGAGCCTGCCGTAAGTGGTGCAGTTGGAATCGGTGCTGTCGTAACAGACAGAGCCTTTTTTCAGAAGACTGGTGGTGTCGATGTAGTTCATGTTGTCGGCCATCCAAGTGTCTTCACCGATTTTCGTCGTTCTGTAGACCTTGTCGTCGCGAGTGTCGGTATAGGTGCCGAAATCCGTGAATTCAATAGGAGTGGCGCCTTCGTCTCGGATGCAACGTACCGGGAGGTATTTGCGTTTGGCAATGTCGGATGACCTCATGGAGGTGCCGCTGGAGAACATGTAGGCCCCGCCCGTGGAGGAGTCGTTTTCGGCAGTCCATAAACCGGTGTAAGAATAGTCTTCGAATCCGCAGGCGATGTAGTAACCCAAGGGGTACAGGTTGAAACCTGTGGCGGGTTCAAAATTGTTGATGCTGCGCCATCCGCTGACAGACGAAATGTCTGCAACATTTTTGCCGATGTTTTCGTAAAGGTGTTCGAATTCATTCTTGCTGGGAATGTGCCATCCGCTGGGGCAGAGTCCCTGGGGCTTTTCGGGCACTTCTACTTTTTCCATCATGTTACCGCTGGGGACATCCAATGCGGCATTCCAACGATAGTAGCAGCTGTAAACGGAATCAACAATACCGGAGGTGCATTTGCTACCGACACCTTTATCGGCGTATCCGCCTTCAGTGACGTAGACTAGGTTTTCGGCCATCCATACCTGGTCCACGATTTGCGTGGTCTTGTAGACCTTGTTATCGCGCAGGTCGGTCAACGTGTTCGCGACGCTGTCGTAGACGCTTCCTGCCTTGGGAGCGGGTGTAGCGCCTTCATCGATGTCGTAGTTTTTAACGCAGCGGACAAAGTTCTTTTGTTCCTTAAAGGTGCCGCCGCCACCTCCGGCACCACCTTTTGAGAAACAGATTTCTCTGGCGTAGTTTTCCGAAAAACTGGGACCGTCTTCTTCGGCGAACCAATAGCAAGATTCCGTGTGTCCCACAGAACCGTAAGTCACATAGACTCCGGCGTAAGAAACGTAGCCGCCGTAAACGGCAGAAAAACCGAAGGCGTCCGTTGCGGTGGAATCTTCGGGCCAAGCGCCGTTTCTGTTGGATTTGAGCGCGGCTCCAATATCGGTGTAACCTTGCTTCTTTACGTAATTGACGAGGATGTTCCAGTCGTGAACTTGCGGCAAATGCCAGCCGTCGGGACAGATTCCTTTGTAGTTAAAGACGTCTGTTGTACTGCAATATGTGTTGAATGGCCTTGAAAGGTCCACGGCTTCGCCCCAGGTGTACAGCTTTCCGCAGTTATAGCGGGACTCGGAGCTTTCCTCGGTTTTCAGGTCAAGGTTTTGCGCCATCCATGTTTGAATGCCGATTTTTACGGTCTTGTAGACGCTTCCGTCTCGCGGATCCTTAAGTTCGCCGTATTCGATGTCGGGGTTCAAATAGTCGTCTTGAGTGCGTTTTTGAGAGCTTTCGCTGCCAGAAGACGAATTGCTGTCGCTGGTAGACGAAGAGCTTGTGTCGTCTGTGCTGCCAGACGAACCGTTCGAATTGGAACCAGATGAATTGTCCGATTTGCCGCTTGACGAGGATCCATCCTTGTCGTTCGATTTAGAATAGCTCGAAGACGAATCCTGCGAATCGTCATCATTGGGGCCTGTGGTTCCGCTCTTTCCGCTACAGCCGGCGAGAACGGCGGCGCAAACACAGGTGTATAAAAAAGCTTTTCCCTTGATGTTCATAGAACCCCCATATAAAGCGTTACGTAAAACTTAGTATTATTTTCCGCGGCGCATGGAACTGAACTGTACCGGAGAATTGTTTCGTTTCTCGTTGCGGTTGTTTTGCTCGCGATTTCCGCGGTTGTCCTTGTTGGAATGGAAGTCGCGGCCCTTGTTGCCGTTAAACTTGCGGTCGCTATGGAAACTCTTGCGCTCTTCGCGCCTGTCATTGCGCGGTTCGCCAAACTGTGCTGCGCGGCGTTCCTTGCGGGCAGAATTTTCCCAGCGGCCCTTGTCGCCGGATTTCTGTGGCACGATAGTGACAACGCGCTGCTCGCGTTTCTGCTGTTCGCGCTGGCGGTAGTCCTCGTTTTCTTCGCGCTCCTTGCTCGGGAAGAATTCCTTGCCTTCGGCCTTCGCGCTGCGGCTAAGGAGCAGTCGGCCAATCTTGCCGAGTTTCAGGCGTTCAAGCGTCGCGCGAATCTGCGGGCGATTTTCTGGAATGTACCAGAAGAAGAACTGACGCTGGCTGCGCTTCTGTTCCGGTGTCTTTGCCACGTAAAGTGGCTTGCCATCCGGTGTCATTTCGCTGTAGAACATCTCGGTCGCAATCGTCATCGGTGTCGGCGTAAAGTCCTGCACCTGTTCCAGCTGGAATCCGAGCTGTTTTGTCTCGAGTGCAAGTTCCGCCATGTCGGCCTCGGTGCATCCGGGGTGGCTACTGATAAAGTAAGGAATAATCTGCTGGCGCTTTCCGATGCGTTTGCATTCGTCGTCAAAGAATTCCTTGAACTTGTGGAACAGCGTAAAGCTCGGCTTGCGCATCAGCTTAAGGACTGCATCGCTCGTATGTTCCGGGGCCACCTTCAGGCGCCCGCTCACATGATAGTCGATGAGTTCGCGAGCGTATTCCTCGTGGTCGCGGATTAGTTCCTTGTCGTCGGTTTCTTGCAACAGCATGTCGTAACGCACGCCGCTTCCGATGAACAGGTGCTTCACCTTCGGGTGGTTGCGCACTTCGCGGTAAAGCTCCAAAAGCTCATGATGGTGCGTGTCCATGTTGTCGCAGACTTTCGGAGTCAGGCAACTGGGGCGTGCGCATTTTTGGCAACGGCTCGGATCACGGCCACGCATGTTGTACATGTTGGCGCTCGGGCCTCCCAAATCGGTGATGGTGCCGGCAAAGCCGTCCATCTTGGTAATCAAATCCACTTCGCGCAGAATGCTTTCGCGGCTACGGCTCGCGATGAACTTGCCCTGGTGTGCGTTGATGGCGCAGAAACTGCAGCCGCCAAAACAGCCGCGGTGCGTGTTGATGCTGAACTTGATCATGTCAAACGCAGGCACGTTGCCGCGCTTTCTGTAACGCGGGTGCGGTTCGCGGGCGTAGGGGTATTCAAAGCTTTCGTCGAGCTCGCCGTATTCCAGCGGCGGGTATGCCGGGTTAATCACCACGGTCTGTTCCGCGACATCCTGCAGAATGCGGCGCTGGAACCACTTGTTACATTCAATGTCCACCTTGCGGCAGTTGTCAATTTGATTGCGCTTGTTGGCGAGGCATTCCTCGTAACTATACAGGCGCAAGTCTTCCCACTGCTTGGTCGTGGGAATTTGTCCCTTGGGCGCAAGGTAAGCGGTCTGCGGAATCGAATGCAGGCTGGAGAAGGGTACGCCCTTCTTCAAGAGTCGCACGATTTCTTTCAGCGGCTTTTCGCCCATACCGTACACGAGAATGTCGGCTTGTGTATCAAACAGAATGCTCGGCTTAAGTCTGTCGCTCCAGTAATCGTAATGCGTCACGCGGCGCAGGCTTGATTCAAGCCCGCCAATCAGCAGCGGAACATCGGGGTAGAGCTTCTTTAAAATCTTGGCGTACGTGTAAGTTGCGTAATCGGGGCGGAATCCGGCCTTGTTTCCCGGCGTAAAAGCATCGTCGCTACGCAGGCGTTTGGCGGCGGTGTAATGGTTCACCATGGAATCCATGCCGCTCGAAATCGCAAAGAACATGCGGGGCTTGCCGAGCTTTTTGAAATCACGCAAGTCGTCGCGCCAGTTCGGCTGCGGTAAAATTGCCACGCGTAGGCCTTCGTGCTCGAAAAGGCGACCGACCACGGCGTGCCCAAAGCAGGGGTGATCCACGTAGGCGTCCGCGCTAATGATAATCACATCGACATAGTCCCAGCCGAGTTCGTCCAGGTCTTCTTTGCAGATGGGTAAAAAGCGCGGATCGTACATAGAGTGAAAGATAGTAAATTTCTAAATTTCCTCCCATGAAACCTTTAAGCAATCGTACTGAACATTTTACGGAATCGGTCATTCGTCACATGACGCGCATCGCGAACGCTTGCGGTGCAATCAACTTGTCGCAGGGTTTCCCGGATTTTGACCCGCCCAAGGCCTTGCAAGACCGCCTGGCCGAAGTCGCCCATACAGGCCCGCATCAGTACGCGCTTACGATTGGCGCCCAGAATTTCCGCGAGGCGCTTTCCAAAAAGCAGGAACGTTTCAGCGGCTTGCGTTACGACCCGCAAACCGAAATGGTCATCACCTGCGGCAGTACCGAAGCCATGATGGTTTCGATGATGTCGATTTGCAATCCGGGCGACAAGGTGGTCATCTTCTCGCCATTCTACGAGAACTATACCGCCGATACGATTTTGAGCGGAGCAAGCCCGATTTACGTGCCGCTTGACCCGCACGATTTCACCTTCGATGCCAACGTCCTCGAAGATGCCATGAAGCAGCCGGGCGTCAAGGCGCTCGTACTTTGCAATCCGTCGAATCCGAGCGGAAAAGTCTTTACCCGCGAAGAACTGCAGATTATTGCAGACCTCGCCATCAAATATGATTTGTATGTAATCACCGACGAAGTCTACGAACATATCGTCTTCGCGCCGCATCATCATACGTATCTGGCAACGCTCCCGGGAATGCGCGAACGCACCATCGAATGTTCCAGCCTTTCCAAGAGCTATTCCATTACGGGCTGGCGCTTGGGCTATGTGCTCGCTGCCGAACCCATCATGAACTGCATCAAGAAAATTCACGACTTCACGGTGGTGGGTGCCGCCTCGCCGCTGCAAGAAACTGCACTTACCGCGCTCAACTTCGGTGACGATTACTATCAGGAACTCCAAGCGCATTACACGCACATGAAGGAAATCTTCACCGGCGGCCTGCACAATTTAGGCTTCAAGTTCACCGAGCCGCAGGGCACGTACTTCGTGATGATGGATATCAGCGAATTCGGCTACAAGTCCGATGACCAGTTCTGTATCGACCTTGCGCAAAAAGTGGGTGTCGCCGCAGTGCCGGGTTCCAGTTTCTTCCGCGAACCGGTGAATCACCTGATTCGCTTCCACTTCGCCAAGAAAGACGAAACCCTCTACGACGCACTTAATCGCTTAGAGTGCCTCAGAAAGAAAATGAAATAGTAGACAGTAGGAAGTAGGCAGTAGACAGTATTTGTTGCAATTCTCATTGCTCAAAGCGAAGCGACCTCATACCTCGTTCTTCTCTGCATCCCGCTTCGAGTAAACACACCCGCAGTAATTCTGCCTATATAAATTGTATTCGGCGGAAAGCTGAATGGAACGCTTGTACCCGCCCTTCTTCTTGAAGTCGCTGGGCAGGCGGCGGATGCCGTAAATATCGCACTGCTCCTGCACCACCTCGTTCAGCACCTGTGCATTTTTCATGGGACTGATCGTGAGCGTGGTGGTAAAGTATTCGCAGTTCAGTTCCTTCGCAAGTCTTGCCGATTCAGCGAGGCGCAGCTCGAAACACTTGCGGCAACGAGCGCCGCCTTCGGGCTCGTTTTCAAGCCCGCGAACGGTGTCGTAGAATTTTTTCGGGTCGTATTCGCCTTCAATCAGCGTGACCGGATGCTTCGTCTTGAATTCTGCCACAAACCGCTTGATTTCTTCGACGCGGTGGCGGTATTCTTCGTCCGGCGCGATATTCGGATTATAGTAGAAAAGCGTAATCTTAAAATACTGCGATAGGTATTCAATGGTGTAGCTGCTACAGGGTGCACAGCAGGCATGCAACAAGAGCGTCGGCACTTCGCCGGTGCGTTCCAGCCTGCGGATGATATAATCCAAGTCGCGCTGGTAATTATGCTTGGGTGCGTTGGACTGCTGTTCCATGGCCTACTCCCAACTTAAGGTGCCAAAAGCGGTAATCCAGTAGCAAATGGCCGTAATTACGGCGAAAGTCCCCATCACGGTGCGTTCCTTATGGGCGGTGCTAAAGAGAACCGTCGCGGTATAGAACGTCAGGTAAAGCGCAAAGAAGAAGGCGAGAATTCGCGTTACCATGAATGGGATAATCTCGGGTAGAACATGTCCCGCCGAAAGTAACACGAAAAGGGCGACGAACTGCATCGTGGTCGGCACAATGAATGCCTTGCGGACTTCGGGCGGAATCACCTTGTAGCGGGCATTCATGGCGTATGCGCCGAGCGGGGCGCCCAAGGCGAGCGCGATATTCAAGGCGATAGAGGGCAAAAAAGCGACTGCCCCGATGATTGTAGCGATAATCATTGTTAAAAAAATAGAATTTAAGTGAGGAAGGGGATCCCCGCGTTCGCGGGGAAGACAATAAAAAAGAGGACGGCCCTGGGTAAAGGAGGTAACCTAGGGCCGTCAGGGAGTGTTTGGGTACCCATAAAATAGATATTCCAACTTGGAATAAGCCTAAAAATCGTATAAATCGCGTATACCCGAGTAAACATCCTGTATCCACCTAAAACAGGGGCAAAATTGGCTTATTTTTTGAATTTTGGACCATTTTTACTATATTCCTCATTATGCTGGACCTCTATAACATTGTGGCGGAACTGTGTTCTGATATCGTAAACTCCTGCTCGGAGAAATTCTTTGTCGAATACAGCTGTGTTTCCCCAGCCGAAAAAGCCCGTATCACAAAAATTGTCCAGATAGGAATTCCCGTATTGTTTCTGGAATCCGGCGAAGGGGTGTGCGTCCGCGAGCTTTCCTCCGAAAATTTGACCACCGAATTTCTTGAAAACTTGAAAT
This sequence comes from Fibrobacter sp. UWT2, assembly GCF_900142545.1. Taxonomy (NCBI): domain Bacteria; kingdom Pseudomonadati; phylum Fibrobacterota; class Fibrobacteria; order Fibrobacterales; family Fibrobacteraceae; genus Fibrobacter; species Fibrobacter sp. UWT2. The sequence goes on from NZ_FRBF01000003.1 coordinate 183,015, forward strand.
CGCTCGTCAATCGTTTGAAGGCTGACCGCGATTATTATGCGCTACTCGGATTATTGCAGATTTTGGATCGGTCCATGACTTTGCTATTGAACGAAGCCATAGCGGAGTTTGAACAGGAATCTTTTTCAATTGTATTGAACACTAACCGCGAAACGGTGGGGGTGGGTATTTTGCCGCGTTGCTCCTGCGTGTGGGAGCGCAAACACCGCCTGGTGCACCGCTACAACAACCTCGAAAGTTTCCTCTACAATATATTGCTCATCGAAAACTCGGTGCTTGGGGAACTCATTGATGAACATTTCTTTTTGAAAAAGGAACTGTTTCCCCGATTCAAGGAACGCAATGCCGTAAAGATTGCAGCTACCCCCTTAAGGCGTGAACGCAATTTTAAAGTCCAGCTCACCGACAAGGACAAGGTGCAGTATTTCAACATCGAATACGAAAATCCTTCCTTCGACTCGGATAACGAACTCATCTGGAAAAAGATATGGACTGCCGCCGAAAACGAAAGTGATATTGTGGTGTTTCCGGAACTTCTCGGAAATTCCAAGATGGTGGATTTCGTGGCCGGCAAAATCAAGTCCCTTTCTCCGGCCGACGCCGATAAGATTCCGTCCCTGATTATTCTGCCCTCTTACTGGGACAAGAATCGCAACGTGGTGACGGTCATGGACAAGTTCGGCAACGTGATTTGCAAGCAGAACAAGCAGAACCCTTTCCGCAAGGTGTTCGGCGGTGTCGGGTATCTGGAACAAATCAATTCAAACCTTGTCGTCAATATCCTGCATTTTGAAGGTGTCGGTCGAATTGCGATTATGGTTTGTAGGGACTTCCTTGAAACGGAATACATGCAGCAACTGATGCGCTGTTTCAAGCTGACGCTCATTATTGTACCGTCGTTCTCTACGGGATCTTACGATTTCCGCCGTTCCTTTGACTTGTGCGCTCACGAAGACTGCAACGTGGTGTGGATCAATTCCTGCGCTGCCTTGATCAAGGGTAAGGAAGCCAACTTCCAGGACATCGGTTACGTGCGCAAGCGAATTTCCCGCAACGAAGATGAAGCCCAGATGCTTTATAAAATGCCGATTTGCAAAGGGGCCTTCGACGGCGAATGTGCCCATGACTGCATTTATTACGAGACTATACAAGGGGTGTGATCATGGAATTTGAATCGATTGAAAAAATCCACCAGGGCAAGTTCATTACTCGATACGATATTCATTACAGAACGGTCAGCGGCAAGGCCAAGACCTACGAAATGATCAGCCGCAATCCCGATATTACGGGGCTCAAGGATATGCTCGAAAAGAAGCCCCATGCCGTAGTGATGATTATGCACGATTGCACCGGTCAAAAGCTCCTGCTTTGCAAGGAATACCGCATGGCCGTGGGTGAAAGCATCTACAATTTCCCGGCCGGCCTCATTGACCCCGGTGAATCTTACGAAGAAGCCGCTGCCCGCGAACTCCGCGAAGAGACCGGCCTTACGCTTATGCGCATAGACGAAGTGTGGAAGCCGAGCTATTCTGCTGTAGGTTTCTCTAACGAGCGAAATGTGGTCGTGTTAGGCGTGGCCGGTGGTGAAATCCGCCCCAGCGATTCCGAAGTTGAAGAAATTCAGGCGCAGTGGTTCGACAAGAAGCAAATCCGCGAAATCTTGAAAGACGAACGCCTCTCCGCCCGCACCCAAACTTATTGCGCCATGTGGAGCCGCACTTAAGTCCCCCGCCCTACGTCACCCTGAACTTGTTTCAGGGTCAGCTTTCCAACCTCGCTGTCATCCTGAACTTGTTTCAGGATTGTTTCAGGATTGTTTCAGGATCGTTTCAGGGTCAGCTTTTATCCGAAGAACCTAGAAACATACCTTCCCCCTGATCGCCGCATGCAGCGGGTGTAGCGCCTCGTCGCGTGTTCGCCTAAAAGTCACCGCCATTGACAGCTGCAAAAAATCATTGCCGACCTCGGCGCTGCTTCGTAACTGCAGTTCCCTCGAAGGCTTCCCTTTAGGAACCGTCACTGCGATACTCGTCTTATTAAAAGCATCAACCCCATAAGTGACCCCCGCCTCGTAACGAGGCGGGCCGAAGCCTTCGTCTCGAGTATGCCTTGCGCGGACTTTCCCGGAGAAAATGAGCTGCTTGCGATCAATGCTCCAGGAAGATTGCGCATTTAGAGCCAAGTCCTTTTGTCGGCAATGGTCTTCGGCTTGCAGGCATGTAACGCTGGTGGCGCTCCTTAAAACGTTTGGCCCCCATTCGGCGGTCGCTTTAAAGCGGGTCTTGCTGGAGTCGCCTTCAAGCGGAATGAGCGTTCGGGCGTTTACGGTGAGTTTGCTTTTCCAAGGGTCAAATGTGGCGACGCCGATTGTCTGGCTGCCCCAAAAACGGCTCTTGACAATAGTGGCTGCCAGATGAGCCTCTTGAGGTAAGGTCTCCCCGTGGACATAAGCGTCCGTCTTCCAAGTCAGCGAGGCAAATTCCATTTTTTCTTTGTGCTGCAGCTGCAATTTCATTAGAGGTAGGTCTCCCTTGTTTTCGGGAATCCACCAGGCTGCAAAACTTCCCCAACGGCCTTTCGCCTGCGACGAAAAGGAACGGTGCTCGACGCTGTCGGTCGGGTGTGTATGATTCCAGTAAGCCAGCTGCAAGTCTAAATCTTTGTTCGGCGAAAAATTCATGGATAGTCGCGTTGTCATCGCCGTATCCAGAAGCGCTCCCGCCTTGAATGCCCCTAAGGGGTAAAGTAAGACGGTGCCCCATAAGGTGTCTGTAGGAATCGTGCTGTGGATTTCTTTAGTGGAAACCTGCCCGAAGTGAGCCTCGCTGCCTTTGTTCCTGTAAGTCAACAGGGACTGCGAACCTAGCCGCAGCGAATAGCGGTAAAAGTTGATGCGGATTTCAGCACGTTGGCTTTCAAGATGCCCCAGGGAATCTGTGCGGCCTCGCCATTCTGCGAATCCATGCGGAACGATGCTCGGCCGCTCGCTTTTTCGGACTTGCCTTTTTGTGGAAGGCTTCTTTGTTTGCTGCTTCTTTGGCTGGGGCGTTTCGTCGGTGGTGCAATTTTCTAGGGCGTACACCTCGGCCAGAATGCAGGCCTCTTGGGTATTGCCTTCTTCCAATAGGTCTAAAATTTCACGGGCCTCGTCGCTGTCAATGATTCCGTCGTCCCACCATTCAAAAACCTGAGCCTCGTTAAGGGTGGCGGCGTTGACCGCCAAAGCGAAGGCGGTTAAATAGAGCGTTAGTGCGAAAAACTTCATTTTTCAGGGGAGCCTCTATACTATATACGCCGTTTTGCACAAACCGGTTCATTTTTGCACCCTGAAAAGTTCTATTTTTGTTTTTATGGCAAATAACTGGTCTAAAAAGCCCTTCTCGAAAGGCCCCTCGAGGCAGCCTTCCCGCAACGCCTCTGCTGCTGGTCGCGACTTTGTGCCGCACCTCAAGGCTCCCCGCACCGACTTTCCGCTGTTCAACGGAAAGCGTGTGACTCCGTCTTTGGCGGGCCTCGACAAGTTGCTGCATTACTATGGCGTGGAACTCCAGCCCGAAACGCTCAAGCAGATTTGGGAATTCCACCAGTTGCTCCGTGCGAACAACGATGACCAGGATTTGACCCGCCTGAACGCTTTTGAAACGATGGTGGAACGTCATTACGCAGACTGCACGCTCATCAATGCGTACGTGCCCAAGTGGCCTGCCCGCATGATTGACGTGGGTAGCGGCGCCGGATTTCCGGGCATTCCCCTCAAGATTGTGAACCCCTCCATTCGCCTCACCTTATGCGAGCCCCGTCCGAATCGTATCAATTTCTTGAATATGGTTATCGAGAAAATGGGCCTCAAGGGGATCGACGTGTTCGGTCACAAGGTTACTAGCCGCAGCATGACCATCCCGGTAGACGGAGTCATTAGCCGCGCTTTTGAATTGATGGAAAAGACGCTCCCGCGTATCGCCAATTCCCTGAAAGTGGGCGGCCGCGTATTCTTTATGAAGGGGCCCGCCGTAGCCGACGAACTCAAGACCTTCCATCCCGAAGATTTTGGCTACAAGTTCGTGGGCCAGCACTTCTATACGATTCCCAACAGCACGCAGGAACGCGCCCTGATTATTTTGGAACGCGTGGAGTAGCCGCCTCTTTTGCAGTGTTTGCAGAAGTGTCTGCGGGGCATTTGGGAAGTTCCTTTGCCCAATAGCTCGTGTCGATGACAATGACTTTTTGCGTCGTCAGGTTGACAGAACCGGTGATTGACGTATGATAAACTGAATCGATTCTGGGATCGTCAGTTTCGAGTTTGCGTAGCATTTCGGGCGTTTCGCTCCCGGTCAAGAATGGTCTGCAACCTCTGCGGATGTGCTTTTCGAAAATCAGGATGGAATTTCCATCGCGGTTGGTGGTGAGGGGCATCAGGTAATCGCGCTTTTCCCAGATCAGGTAGTTGTCGGGACAGTGGCCGACGACTTCGGCGACAATTTCTTTGACGGTTTCTTTTTCGCTTTCGTTATCTTCGATGATCACGTAGGCGACAAAACCTCCTATGACGAATCCGACCAATCCCCAGAAGGCGTAGAACCATATGTTTGTCAGGGTTTGCTTGATAGCCGCGATGATGAATTTCATTGGTAGAACTCCTGTTTTTATTGATTTATCGACATTTTGAAGAAAATTGTCAAATCCTCGTGTTGATAAAAAATCAACACAAAGTGCCTTTTGGGGCGGTTTTTGGCCTGTTTTTGGGGCTAATTTTATAGTGGTTGGAAATTTTTAGGAGCTCTTATGAAGACGCTGGGCTTAGTGTTTGGTACTTTGGCGTGTGCGGCGACGGTGTTTGCACCTGTGGCTTTCGCTGCCGAAAATCCCCTAAAATTGTGGTACAATAGCGATGCGGGTACCTCGTTTACCGACGCTTTGCCCATTGGCAACGGCTATATGGGCGGTATTGTTTATGGGGGTGTCGCAAAAGACATTATCGGCCTGAACGAAAGTACCGTGTGGTCGGGTGGCCCGGGCGACAACAACAAGCAGGGGGCGGCGAGCCACTTGAAAGATGCCCGCGATGCCATGTTCCGTGGCGACTACCGCACGGCAGAATCCATCGTTTCTAATTATATGATTGGCCCGGGCCCGGCGAGCTTTCAGCCGGTGGGCGACCTGGTGATTACCACGTCGCATTCGGGCGCTACCAATTACCGCCGCGAACTGGACCTCAAGACGGCTATCGCCAAGACCACGTATACGGCGGGCGGCGTCAACTACACCCGCGAATATTTTGCAAGCTACCCGGACCATGTGATTGTGGTGCGCCTCACGGCCGACAAGAACGGCTCGGTGAGTTTTGGTGCCACCATGACGACTCCGCACCGCAGCAACAGCATGTCGAACAGCGGCAACACGCTCGTTTACGACGTGACGGTGAATTCCATCAAGTTCCAGAATCGCCTGAACGTGGTGGCTGACGGCGGCACGGTTTCGGTCGCGAACGGCAAAATCAACGTGCAGGGCGCAAATTCTGCAATGCTCGTACTCACCACGGCCACGAACTTCAAGTCTTATAACGATGTCTCGGGCAACCCGGGCTCCATCGCCACCGAAATCATGTCCAAGGTGGCCAAAAAGTCTTACGACGACTTGCTCTCCGCGCACCTCAAGGATTACCAGACTATTTTCAATCGCGTGTCGCTGAACCTGGGCGAACCCGACAAGAGCGCAGGCGACATTACCAGCACTCGCGTCAAGAATTTCAATTCCACGAACGACCCTTCTCTGGTGGAATTGCACTATCAATTCGGCCGTTACTTGCTGATTTCTAGCTCGCGCAAGGGTGGCCAGCCCGCCAACTTGCAGGGCATTTGGAACAAGGATACGAACCCGGTTTGGGGCAGTAAGTACACCACGAACATTAACCTCGAAATGAACTACTGGCCGGTAGAGACGGCGAACCTCGGCGAATGCGTGTGGCCGCTCATTGACAAAATCAAGAGCATGGTGCCGCAGGGCGAAAAGACTGCCAAGGTGCACTGGGGCGTAGACGAAGGCTGGGTGGAACACCACAATACCGACCTCTGGAACCGTACCGCTCCGATCGATGGCGCGTGGGGCTTGTGGCCTACGGGCGCAGGCTGGCTAAGCACGCACTTGTGGGAACATTACCTGTTCAACCCGACCGACAAGGCCTACTTGCAAGACGTTTATTCGACCATGAAGGGGGCGGCGCTCTTCTTTGTGAATAGCCTTATCGAAGAGCCCGAAACCGGCAACAAGTACTTGGTCACGGCGCCGAGCGATTCTCCGGAAAACGATCACGGCGGCTACAATGTCTGCTTTGGCCCGACCATGGACAACCAGATTATTCGCGACGTGCTGAATTACACCATCGAGGCTTCCAAGATTCTGGGCGTCGACGAAGATGCCCGCGCCAAGATGGAAGCGGTGGTAAAACGCTTGCCGCCTACAAAGACGGGTAAGTACGGCCAGATTACGGAATGGCTGCAGGATTGGGATGACCCGAACAACAAGAACCGCCATATTTCGCACTTGTACGGCCTTTTCCCGAGCGCACAGATTACGCCCGAAGAAACTCCCGACTTGATCAAGGGCGCAGGCGTTACGCTCAAGCAGCGCGGCGACGATGCGACCGGATGGTCCTTGGCTTGGAAGATCAATTTCTGGGCGCGTATGCACGATGGCGATCACGCTTACACGATGATTCGCATGCTGCTTACGCCGAACAAGACTTACAATAATTTGTTTGATTCCCATCCGCCGTTCCAGATTGACGGTAACTTCGGTGCGGTCTCGGGCGTGAACGAAATGCTCATGCAGAGCCACAACGGCCGAATCAACTTGCTGCCGGCACTGCCTTCGCAGTGGAAAGACGGTAGCATCAAGGGCATTCGCGCCCGCGGCGGTTTTGAAATCGATTCCATGGCCTGGAAGGGAGGCAAGCTCACTTATGTGGCCATCAAGTCCGATGTGGGCCAGACGCTCAACCTGGTGAATGGCTCTAACAAGTTTACGACCACCACGGTTCCGGGCAAGGTTTATGAATTCGATGGCAATCTCAAGCTCACGAACCAGCCGTTCGAGCCGGTGGTCATTCCGGGCAAGATCCAGGCCGAAAGCTACATCTCCATGGACGGCGTGCAGATAGAGCCCGACACCGATGGCGAGCCGAATCTCGGCTGGATTAACGACGGCGATTACAGCGAATACCTGGTAAAGGTTCCGGCTGCAGGTGCTTACAAGCTTACCGCCCGCGTGGCCTCTGGTGCCGAAGAAAAGTCGACCATTGCGGTGACCGATTCTACGGGCAAGGCGCTTGCGACGCTTACGGTGGACCCTGCAAAGACTGAAGGTTGGAACGACTGGTACGAAACTTCGACCGCGATCGATTTGCCCAAGGGCGAACAGAAGCTCAAGTTCACTTATAACGGAAGCGACACGTACCTGATGAATGTCGACTGGTTCAGCTTCGATAGCGATCCGACGGCGATTCCGACGGCGGTTCGTGTAGCAAATTCGCTCAGTGTTCATGCGGTGTCGATGGCCCGCGCCTCGGTGGCCCTGATGGTAAGTGCCGACGGCGACTTTGAGGCCCGCCTGTACTCGGCAAATGGCAATTTGGTGGCAAAACGGCAGGGTAGCGGTAATTCTTTGGTGGAATTCGGCAAAAATGGCCGCCTGCTGCAAGGGACTTACATTGCGGTTGTCAAGAGCGGTAACCTGCAAAAAACGCTCAAAATCAAGGCATATTGATAACTTGTCCACGCGAAATGCCCTTTCGCGTGGAATTTTGGCCTTTTTTGGGGCTAATTTTAGATGGGTGAGTAAAGAAAATCGCTCCTGTGGGGGCGTAAAGGGATGAAATATGATGTTTGCGAAGAGTATTAAGGCGGCTGTTGCCTTGGTTGGTTTCGGGCTCTGCACGCAGGCCATGGCCGAAAACCCGCTTATCCAGACATATTATTCTCCGGACCCGGCGCCTGTCGTGTTCGGCGATACGCTTTGCACCTATTCCGGCAACGACGAGGGCGGTAGCTTTTTTACGATGCACGGCTGGCGCGTATCGTGCACCACGGATATGGTGAACTGGACCGACATGAACACCCTCATTCTGGAAGCGGGTGACTTCAACGGTTCTGCCAAGAAAAACGGCGACTGGGCTTCTCAATGCATTCGCCGCAATGACAAGTACTATTATTACGTGACCGTGGAATCCACCCGCGGCGGCCGCGCCATTAACGTGGGTGTGTCCGACAAGAAGGAAGGCCCCTTCAAGGATGCCCTGAACGGCAAACATTTGGCGGGCCCCAACTGGGACTACATCGACCCCACCGTATTTATTGACGACGATGGCCAGGCATGGCTTTACTGGGGTAACCCCAAGCTTTATTACTGCCCCCTCAAGGAGAACATGATTGAATGCGCAAGCGAAATCAAGGTCTCCGACATGAGCACCTTTAACGGCAAGTATACCGAAGGCCCATGGATTCACAAGCGCGGAAAAAAATATTACATGATTTACGCCGCCGGTGGCATTCCCGAATCCATTGACTATTCCTGGAGTGATTCCCCGACGGGTCCCTGGACCTACAAGGGCGTCATTATGCCGAAAAGCGAACCGGGTGCCGCGTTCACCGTTCACTCCGGCATTGTCGACTTCAAGGGCCGCAGCTTCTTCTTCTATCACAACCAGAAGAACGTGAAGGGTGGCGGCTACAGCCGTTCTACCGCAATTGAAGAATTCACCTGGAATGCCGACGGTACCATTCCCACTATCCGCGCTACCAACAATGGCGTCGTGAAGCCCATCAAGAACCTTGACCCGTTCGTGCGCGTGGAAGCCGAGACCAAGTCTTGGGTTGGTGGCATGACTGTCAATACGTCGGGCGGCTACACCATCATCGAACATGTGAAGGCTCAAAACGGTGCGGTTTACCTGACCAATATGGGTAACAGCTTCTACACCAAGGTGCGCTCTGTTGACATGGGCGACGGTGCCGACCGCATTATCGTTTGCACTAGGGGCAACGGCGGTAAGCTTGAACTCCATGCCGGCTCCGAAAACGGTGCGCTCCTTGCTACAATGAATATTCCGTCTAGTTCTGCCTGGCAAGAAAATTCGTTCGACTTGACTGATGCCGCAGGCGTCGATGACTTGTTCTTCGTGGTAAAGCAGGGCGGGTTCGATTTTGACTACTGGTACATGGAAAGCGAAAAGACCGCTGTGCCGCAGACTCCTTACAAGGAAGTGGCTGCAAAGATTCCGGGCAAGATCGAAGCCGAAAACTACGACGTGGGCGGCCACAATAAGGCCTTCTACGACAACGACCGCGAAAACCAGGGCAAGGCCTACCGCGAAGACGAAGTCGATGTGGTTGACATTAGTGATTCCAAGTGCGGCGACGCCGCCTGTGCGGGCTATGCTATCGGTTACACGAACGATGGCGAATGGGTGGAGTACACCATCAATGTCACGGCGGATGCCAAGTACGACATTACGGCGAATGTGGCGACCGCCTTCGAAACTTCTGCAATGCAGCTGTTCATTGACGACAAGGAAATTACCGAATCGGTGGTGGCTCCGAAGGTCGACAGCGTATGGACTACGTACAAGGAAGTGGAAATCGGTTCCGCAGAGCTCAAGAAGGGCGAACATGTGCTCAAGCTCTTGATTACCGGCGGTTACTTGAATGTTGACTGGATTCAGTTTACCGATCCGAACGACACCACGACTTCTATTGCGAAGAACGTAAAGCTTGCCCCGCAGACAGCGTCTTACAACGTGTTCGGCACCACCGGCAAGTTCCTCGGTCGCGTAGAATCCGGTGCGAACATGGCTGCAACCCTTAAGAATGCTGGGTTCGCAAGCGGTATGTACATCTTGCGTGCCGTGGGCCTGAACAAGACCCTCCGCGTGCAAGTCCGCTAGAACGTCATTCCGAACTAGGTTCGGAATCAGCTTTGCTCCGAAATAGGCGTTGACAACTTGTCAACGAGAACTCCCTAAAAGGGAGTTCTTTTTTGTTGTATAAAAGATATTTTTCTTATTGGTGTGAATGATTAAGTGAGGTTTCTTATGAAAAACTTCTTGGTTTCGTTTGCTGTTACGTGCGCAGCCCTTTGCGCTACGTTGGCTTCCACTACAAATGCTCAGCCCAACGATGAATGGAACGGCAAACCGCGTGTGTTTGCGGTGAATGCGCTTACGCCGCACGTCACGTCTATGCCGTACTCTACGGTCGAAGAGGCCGTGAAGGGTGACCGCCACGCTTCTGAGTGGTACCAGACACTTTCGGGTAAGTGGAAATTTTTCCATGTTGAAAAGCCTGCCCAGCGCAATAACGATTTCTACAAAGACAACTACGATGTGTCCGGCTGGAACGAAATTCCGGTGCCGTCATCTTGGCAGCTGTTTGGTTACGACCACCCGATTTACACCAACGTGGTTTACCCGTGGGCGCAGACCCATAACGTGTCTGCACCTGCAGCCCCTACCAACTTTAACCCGGTGGGCCATTACCGCCGTAACTTCACCATTCCCGAAAAGTGGAGCGGCAAACGCATTCGCCTGCACTTTGAAGGTGTGGAATCTGCCTACTACGTTTGGGTGAACGGCAACTACGTAGGCTACGCCGAAGACACCTTTACGGACCATGAATTCGATATCAACAAGTACTTGCGCAAAGGCGAAAACAACGTCTCTGTTCAGGTGTTCCGCTGGTGCGATGGTTCTTGGCTCGAAGACCAGGACTTCATTCGTCTCGCCGGTATTTTCCGCGATGTGTACCTGTATGCAGTCCCTGAAGTGCATATTCAGGATTTCCAGATCGATGCGACGCTCACGAACAACTATACCGATGGCTTGCTGAAGACGACAGCCTGGATTTACAATTCTACGGGCTCGGCTTCCAGCGAATTCACTGTGGAACTTTCCCTGTACAACGACAAAGGTACCGAAGTGATTTCCCCGTCGGCACAGAAGGTTTCTGGCATTGGTTCGAAGGGTGAAAAGAGCGTGCACTTTGAACTCCCGATTACAAAGCCGGACCGCTGGTCTGCCGAAACGCCGAACCTTTATACGGCGGTGCTTGCCATTAAAGATGCTAGCGGCAAGGTGATTCAGGTCGAAAGCAACAAGATCGGTTTCCGCAAGATTGAAATCAAGAAGGACAACGGTGCTCCGCGCCTGTACGTGAACGGCATGCCGGTGAAATTCCATGGTGTTGACCGCCATGAACTCGACCCGGATAACGGCCGCGCGGTTACATACGATCGCATGGAAAAAGACGTGATTCTCATGAAGCGCTTTAACATTAACGCGCTGCGTATGTCGCACTATCCGAATAACCCCTACATGTACGATCTTTGCGACAAGTACGGTATTTATGTGATTGACGAAGCAAACGTCGAAAGCCATGGTGCAAACGGCAGCTTGCCCAAGAATAGCGACGACTGGCGTGCCCCCGCTGTGGACCGTATGAATTCCATGGTGCAGCGAGACAAGAACCACCCCTGCATTATTCTGTGGTCTTTGGGTAACGAAGCCGGTAACGGTAACGTATTTGCCTCTGAACGTGAACGTGCCCACCAGATTGACTCCACCCGCTTTGTGCATTACGAAGGCGACTGGAATAACGCCGATGTGAACAGCTGGATGTACTATGGCCCCGACGCCGTGCGTAACTATAAAGACGCCAACAAGCCGATTATGCTTTGCGAATACGAACACGCCATGGGTAACTCTGTGGGCGACTTGCAGGAATACATGGATGCCTTCTACGGCAACCCGCGCAGCTTCGGTGGCTTTATTTGGGACTTCATTGACCAGGGCCTGCGCCATAAGGGTACGCCGTACTTTGAATTCGGCGGCATGTGGGGCGACTGGCAGAACGATGACAACTTCTGCGCCAACGGCCTCGTGTTCCCCGATCGCGCCTTGCAGCCCGAAATTTGGGAAGTCAAGTATCAGTACGCTCAGGTCCGCGTCAAGAACGTTGACGCCGCCAAGGGCAAGATTCAGATTGAAAGCCGCTACCTCTATAAGAACCTGGGAGATTTCCTCGATGGCTACTGGTCTATCAAGGAAAACGGCAAGGTCATCAAGGAGGGCAAACTGAGCGGTTCGCAGATGAACGTTGGCCCGAACGAAAAGAAAGAAATCACGATTGACATGCCGAAAATCGAAACCACAGTTGGTGCCGAGTACTTCTTGGATCTCGATTTCCGCCTCAAGAACGATGAACTCTGGGCTAAGGCCGGCTATAGCATTGCCCACGAACAGTTCGGCATTGATTTGGGCCAGCTCTGGTCTACTGAAATCGATATCAGCACCTTGCCGACTTACAAGGTGAACAAGGCGAACGGCCTCGAAATCGAGGGCAAAGATTTCAAGATTCGCTTCGACGAAAAGAACGGTACGCTTGCAAGCTATGTTCTCGGTAACGATACCATTATCAAGAACGGCGGTATTCCGAACTTCTGGCGCGCTCCGATTGACAACGACAAGGGCTTCAATATGGAAAAGGGTCATGGCGAATGGCGTAAGGCAAGCCTGAAGCGCAACGTGACCTCCGAAGTCAAGGAAGTTTCTCAGCAAGAAACCCAGGTGACCTTCAACTTCACGTTCCCCGACGTGGGCAGCACCAAGATGAAGATGACTTACTACGTGTACGGTAGCGGCGATATCGTGGTGAGCTACACGCTCAATCCCGATGGCTCCAAGAGCTACTTGCCGAACGTGGGTACAATCTTTACCGTGCCGGGCGGCTACGAAAAGGTCCGCTGGTTTGGTCGCGGCCCCGACGAAAACTACATTGGCCGTAACCGCGGAAGCTTCATGGGTCTCTATTCTACGCTCGCCGATTCTATGACAATCAAGTACATGGAAATCGGCGAAACCGGCCAGCGCACCGACGTCAAGTGGGCAACGCTCACCAACAACGACGGCAAGGGCCTGATGATTGTGGGTAACCCGCGCATGGAATTCAGCGCCCAGCATTACACTCCGGAACAGCTTTCCAACGTAAAGCTCCCGTGGGAACTCAAGCGTGACAAGGACATTACGCTCCGCGTAGACTTGCACCAGATGGGCGTTGGCGGTATCAATTCCTGGGGTGCCCAGCCGCTCGATGCGTACCTGCTCAAGGCTAACCGCGAATATTCTCACACCTTCCGCCTGGCTCCGATTCGCCAAAAGCTGAACGACCCGACCGAATACTCCTTGCTTGGCTTCAGGAACTTTGGCTGGAACAAGGAAATCGCCCCGGCTAAGTACGGCGAAACAGAAATCAAGAAGATTTACGAAAACCAGCCGGACAAGGATATTACCGAAGAAGCCAATGAGGAAACCGAAGGTCGGACCCCGATTCTGCCGGGTAGCGTAAAAATGGCAAATAATGCAGTCCGCGACTACAGTGTGTTTGACATGCAGGGCCGACTTGTTGCTAAATTTACGACAGTTGGTATCGAAGATTTGCAGGCCAAGACAACGGCCGCGGTCAAGCGCTCAGGTACTTACTTGGTGAAAACTAAGACGGGTACGGCTTATCGCATCAACGTAAAGTAATTGTCATCCCGGACTTGATCCGGGACCCCGAAACTCCACACCCCATGCAATGAACGCCCCGGAAATTTTCCGGGGCGTTTCCTTATAATAAACAAAAACAAAATGTGGTTGACCTTTTGGAGTTCTCAGAATGCATTGGAACTTATAGTAGTGCCGAGTTGAGTCGACAAGCAAAAGCTTGTCGTCGAAACGAAGGGCGACCAAAGAGTGGTAAACCTTTTGGAGCTTTCGTATGTCTTTGGTAGCGTATATAAAAGAAGTTCCTGCCGAGGCGGGAACTTCTTTGGTTTGGTTGGTTTTTAGGAGGTATTCTTAGGAGTACTAAGATTCGTTTGTGAGAGAGAACTTACTTCACGAAGCTTGCCGGGAGCGTGAACTGCTTCAGGAACGGCCAGCCGATGCTTGCGTCACCGTAGTCGTGGCCACCGCCCTGCTTGGTGCAGAGAACAACCTTCGTGCCGTCCTGGCAGTTGGAGTATTCGTCGCAACCATTGGCGTTCTTGGTCGGAGCCCCGGTACAGCCGTTCTTTTCAGCCCAGAACTTGAAGGTGCCTTCGGCGCCGAGGAAGTTCAAACCGTCATTGAAACCACTGTCGCCACCTTGGTAACGGCAGACCGGGTCGTTTGTGCCGCGGAAGTTGATGACAGAGATCGGACGAGACATCTTGCACTGTGCACTGTTGGTCTTGTTCAAGTCCATAGCTGCCGGAGCGACTGCTGCAAAGACATCGGACATCATACAGGCCACGTGGTTGCTCATGCCGCCACCCATCGAGAAACCGGTTGCGTAGATGCGCTGCGGGTCGATACAGGCGATTTCTTTGAGTTTGTCGATCATTGCGTAAGAGAACTTGACGTCGTCGTCGTTGGAGCAGCAGGGGCCGACGTTCCAGCCGTTACCCATTCCACCCGGTTTGCTGGTGCCGTCCGGGTAAAGCGTGATTACGCCTTCGGGGTCAGTCTTGGCCTTGTACGGAGAACTTCCGAATTCGCCATTGCCGGAACCGCCAATCGGGTGGTAGTCAATAACGAGCGGTACGGGCTTGTCGCCCTTGTAGGCACTCGGAATGTGCATAATAAAGGTGCGCTGCTTGCCATCGACGGTCACGGACATGTTTTGCTTATCTCCGACCTTTGCAGTCTTGCCGGAGCAATCAACTACGATAGGTCCGTCGTTGCCGGCACTGCTGGAAGATTTCGGCGGTTCGACCTGTTGAGAGCTAGAAGATTTCGGCGGTTCAATAGCTTCAGAGCTGGAAGAAGCGTCGGCAGAGGGCCTTACCATTTCGATGGTCACGCCGGTCTCGGTTTCGCTCTGCATCTGGTAGACAAAATTGGCGTAGCCGTCAAGCGCGAATTGGAGCATCGGCAACAAGTCGCCTTCTTTCTTGAGAGCCTTGACGGCGCCCTTGTCGGTCACCATAAAGGTGCTGTTGCGGTTGTCTGCGTTGACGCGGATAATCTTTGCGCCTTTTGCAAGCTTGCCCAAGTCAAGGGAGACGATTCCCTGGATGTTTTCAATGTTGCTTCTCTTGAGGACTTTGCCCAAGGGGTTGATTACGGACACGGTGAGGGAACGTGCGTCCGCATTGTAAACGGTGAGCGTGTTGCCTTCCATGTGGAGGGCGATATTTGCGGTGTAGGCGTTGGCGACAATGCCGGTGTTGCCATCGCTGCTGAGGTGGAACGTGCCGTCTTCGGCGCTCACGGTTTCAAATCCGCCGAAGTTAAAAGTGTTGACCTTTACACCAGATAGCAAACGGCCAGAAACTTTGGATTTGACCACGCCGTCAATGCTCCAGGCGAATGCCTGGCTGCTGAACAAGCCGAACAGTGCCAGGCTAGCGATACTTGCGAATTTGGGGTTACGCATAAATACTCCTTTTTTATGATACCCTTTTGTTTTCACTCCATAATAAATTTACACATTTATTGCTAAAATGTAATATATTTTGCGTAAAGTTTGCGAAACCACGAATAAATCTTACACATTTCCGTGTAAAAAGCGTTTTAAAACGACTTTGTTTTTCAATGTTTACCTGCCCTTGGACGTTTTGTCAATGGAACTGTTTGCCCAAGGGGGGCTTTCGGGCCTTTTTCGCGGTAGATTTATCATTGGTTGGTACACATTAAAAAGGATGTTGTTTCATGAAGAAGACAATTCTCTCTACGATTGCCTTGGCTGCATCGTTTGCAACCATGGCTCAGGCGGCTCCGCTTGCAGAAGGTGGCGCCAAATTCCTGGGTAACATTACTACCCGCGGCCAAGTTCGAAGCGATTTTGGTACCTACTGGAACCAGATTACCGCCGAAAACGAATGTAAGTGGGCCTCTATCGAAGGAACCCGCGGCCGTTACAATTGGTCCGGTTGCGATGCCTGTTACAACTGGGCAAAAAAGAATAACGGACATTTCAAGTTCCACGCCTTGGTTTGGGGCTCTCAGTACCCGAACTGGCTCAATGGCCTTAGCACCGACGAAACCAAGAAGGCGATTACCGCTTGGTTTGATGCGGTGGCCGAACATTACCCCGACCTCGAAATGATCGACGTGGTGAACGAAGCTATCAAGTCTGGTGGCAAGTACCACTCCAACTATGGCTCTCAGGGCAACAATAACATCATCGCTGCTCTCGGTGGTGACAACGGCAACTATGAATTTGTCGCCGAAGCGTTCAGAATGGCTCGCAAACGTTGGCCGAACGCAATCCTTATCTATAACGACTATAACACCGTCCAATGGCAGAAGAATGAAGGTATCGACCTCATTCAGAAATTGAAAAAGGCCGGTGCTCCGGTGGATGCCTATGGCTTGCAGGCTCACGACATGCAGGTTTCTGGCGGTCAGGCCGGTGGCCAGGGTGGTGGCGGTTCCTGCTTGAACATCAATACGCTCAAGAGCACTATTGAAGAAATTTGGAACAAGACTCAGATTCCGCTGTTCATCTCTGAATACGATATCGCTAGTAACGACGATAACGACCAGAAGAACTGCTACTCTCAGCAGATCTCCTACTTCATGGAAAATGAACACATCGCCGGTATTACCATTTGGGGTTATATCTACGGTGCAACTTGGACCTCCGGCGGTAACTCCGGTATCATCAGGGATGGTAAGGACCGTCCGGCCATGACTTGGCTGAAGGATTACCTCTCCAAGAACAAGGGTGCAAATACCACTGGTCTTGCCACTGGCGAAGTGACCCCGGTTGAACCTGAACCGCAGACTCCGTTCAAGGGTGAACCTCTCGCCGTTCCGGGCAAGATTGAAGTCGAAGACTTCGACATTCCGGGTAAGGGCAAGAACGAAGACGGTACGAGCAACGCTTCTTACGCTGACGATGGTGAAAATCATGGCGACAGCGACTACCGCGATGGTACCGGTGCCGACCTTTACAAGAAGGCTACTGGCATCGCTCTCGGTTACAACAACACTGGCGACTGGTATGAATACACGATCAACGTTGCCGAAGCTGGCGACTACACCGCAGTGGCTTCTGTCGCTACCGAAGGCGAAGGCGCATTCACGCTCTCTATCGACGGCAAGGTTGTTGCTGAATTCGAAGTCACTGGTACTAGCTATGACAGCTTCTCTGACGTAAGCAAGAAGGTGACTCTCACTGCTGGCAAACATATCCTCCGCTTGGATGTGACTAAGGAATACTTCGACATCGACTACATCAACTTCGTGAAGGGTGATGCTGGCGATCCGATGATCGTGCAGCAGAATGTCAAGCTTGACAACAATGCTCGTCAGGACTACCACGTGTTCGACCAGAACGGTGTCCATATGGGTGTGCTCACGGCCTACGGTTTCGATGCCGCCAAGGAAATCCTCCAGTCCTCTAGCGCTGTGAAGAGCTCCGGCATCTACTACCTGCGCAGCCGCACCACTGGCCAGATGCAGTCTGTAAGAGTGACGAGATAATTAGAGTACTCAATACACCAAACAACGGGCCCCGAAGCGAATGCTTCGGGACTTGTTGTTTATGAGCCCGCTCGCGCCCAATCATATAAGTACGTCCCCCGAGCGCACGCTCTCGCCACCGCCCCAGCTTAACGCTTGGGGCTTTATGGCTCACGTAAGCCCGCTCGCTTAGATTTCCAAATCGGCGGAATAGACTGTTTCGACGGAGCCGTCGTCGCATTTGAAGAGCAGGCTGCCGTCGTCTTGCATGTCGAGGATGCTGCCGGTCTTTTTGGTGGCGCCTTCGCCGCTGTCGCGGTTTGCGTCGGTGCAGCGGTTGTTCACGATGATTGTTCCGCGAGCGCCTATGAATTGGTCCATGCGCTTCCACGCGGCGACCCACGGGCGAATGCCGAAGGCGCGGAATTGTCCGACTGCCCGTTCAAGGTTGCCGATGAGCATTTGCAGAAGCTTTTCGCGGTTGATGCTTCGACCGCAGATGTCTTTCAGCGTCGTGACGGCGCGGCCCAGGTGCGCGTAATCCAGCGGACTGCTATTCACGTTAATCCCCACACCCATACTCACCGCCGGCACACTCACGTCATGCCGAACTTGGCCACTCACGTCATGCCGAACTTGTTTCGGCATCAGTTTTTTCACGTAAACAACCTCAGCCAAAATTCCGCAGAACTTGTGCTTGCCGCAAAGAATGTCATTCGGCCACTTGACAGTAACTTTCCCGAGACTCTTGTTGCCGAGTCCCTGCGCGTTCGATTCGTCTTGCAGACTCTTGAATACTTCGGCAAAGGTGAGTGCGGCCACCTGCGTAATCTGCGGTGCCGATGCGAGCGGAATGCCGTCTAGGGAAATTAAAATGTTGAAGTAAAGGTTCTGCCCGGCCGGAGACGCCCAGGTGCGCTCATGGCGCCCGCGGCCCGCTGTTTGCCTGTCGGCGACAATAAGGGCGCCGCCTGCGATTTCGCCTGCGGCAGCTCGCTGCTTCATCAAGCTGTGCGTACTTTCGAGAGATTCAAAGATAAATGCGGGCGAATTGCCGAAACCGCAAAGTTGCCAATCGACAAAATTTCGTTCGGGAGAAAACATGCCTACTGGTCTTTCTGCTGGTCTTCAAGCATCTTGAGCGCTTCTTCGGGGAAGATTGCAAAGTACTGCTTCTTCTTGTCTTCGAAGAGCTGCAGCAGACGTTCCTGTTCGAACTGTTCGCGGTCGATATTCTGCATAAAGAATTCGTCGCGGGCAAAATCGCGGGTCGTCATCTGCTTCTTGATGTCTTCGGAAAGGTCAACTTCGTCCCACAGAATATAGTACGAACCAACCATGCCATCGGCAAAAATGTCGACGTTCAAGGTGACGGCGTTGTTCTTGGTGGAATCCACCAGCTGCACCTTGGTGTCGCGCTTTTCGGGGCGGAACACTTCTACGTCGTTGACGGGCTTGTCCAAGTCGTCCTGGGCCCAGACTCCGGTGGCAAGACTACAAAGCAAACACACGGCTAAAAGGCTTGCCGTGTTCATTAAACGAAGAGTCTTGTGCGCTACTTTATTGAACATACCTATAATATACAATGTAAAAATAAAAAAAGAAAGGTATGTGCAAAAAAGCGTGATAAAAAGAGGGCTAAAATGGGGTTTAGCCCCGTTTGAACTTACACTACGCCGTAGCGTTTCCACTTGCCGCCACGCCAACGGATGTAGTTGACGATGGAACGGTAGAATTCGTCGGCGGCCATGCCGAGCCAGATGCCGACCAGACCGAGTTCTAGGCCGAAGGCGAGCAGAAGGGCGGTGCCCAGGCCGCAGGTCCACATCATGGCAGAACCCACGATGGCGGGGAACTTGGAGTCACCCGAAGCACGCAAGGCCGAGGTAATGACCATATTCGCGGCCTTGAAGGGCTGCAAGATCACGTCGCACCAAAGGCAGAGCTTGCCCAGGCGAATCACTTCGGGGTCGCTGGTGTAGAAAGACAACAACTGGGTGCCGAAAATAGCGACGATGATTGCGACGATAAGTCCGCTGGCGCTACCGGCGATAAGGCTCTGGTGGAGTCTGCGGTTTGCCTTGTCGAAGTCGTGAGCGCCCACCAGGTGGGCCACGAGAATCTGGTTGCCGCTACTCAAACCCACGCTCAGAATCACGGCAAGCATGGCGAAGTTCGCACTGAAGATGCGGGCGGTCATGGCGATAATGCCCAAGTGCACCACGATGGCGGTCAACACCACCTGGAAAATCTGGAAACTGACGGGTTCAACAGCGGCGGGGAATCCGATGCGAATCCAGTCCGGCAAAATCACGCGGGAACGCTTGAAATCGGTACGGCGAATCTTGTGGTGAACCTTGACGCGCAAGATGATGAACAGAATGCTTGCTGCAATCAGCCAAGAAAGCATGGTGGCAAGCGCCACGCCTTTCACGCCCATCTGCGGAAAACCGAGATAGCCGTTCAAGAAGATGACGTTCATGATGGCGTTCGAAATAATCGTGATGATGTTGCCGAGCAGGTTCCAGACAGTAAGCCCGTGGGTAGCGATCAGCGAGGTGAGGCAGGATTGCAGGGCTCTGAATGCAAAGCCTATGGAAACGACATGCAAAAAGTCGCGGGCGTGGTGGGCGGCCTCGCCGGAAAGCCCCATCCAGCTCACAATCTGGTTGTTCAGGGGGATAATGACCAGTGTGATGGCGATACCGAGCAAGAGGCTGCCCAACAACACCATAGTCTGGGTGGTGCCAGCTTGCTTGGGGCGTTCTGCTCCCATGAATTGGGAGGCGATGCTCGCCCCTGCCTGGGCGAAGGCGTTGATTGCCATAAAGAGTGCGCCCAGGACGGGCATTAATGCCCCCACGCCCGCAGCCGCTGTTTCGGAGGTGCGCGACAAAAACCAGCTGTCCATCATGGGCTGGCAGGTCGCGATACCGAAGGTAATGAACAACGGCCACGAAAGGCTCAATAAGGAGCGGTCTTTGACTTGCACTTGCATACGACGCCAATTTTAGAAATGCTCAAATCTAAAGGCTAGGGCTAAAAGAATATTTTTTGTATACAGCCGTGGGCGCTTTTACAACCTTCGGTCCGTTATTCTAGTCATATTCTCTCGTCTCTCGTCTATTATCTCTCGTCTATTTTCTAAATTTACCCCCGAAAAAATAAAGGGACACATTATGCCTACAATGACTTCTGCGCAGGTGCGCGAATCTTTCATCAAGTTCTTTGAATCCAAGGGCCACCTCTTTGTGCGTTCTTCGCCGGTGGTTCCGCATGACGACCCGACGCTCATGTTCACGAACGCGGGCATGAACCAGTTCAAGGCTATCTTCCTGGGCGACAATCCGAAGGGTTGGAAGCGCGCATGCAACAGCCAGAAGTGCCTTCGCGTGTCCGGTAAGCACAACGACCTTGACGTGGTGGGCCGCGACAACTACCACCACACCTTCTTCGAAATGCTCGGTAACTGGAGCTTCGGCGACTACTACAAGAAAGAAGCTATTTCTTGGGCTTGGGAACTCCTGACTGAAGTTTGGAAGCTCCCGAAGGAACGCCTGTTCGCCACCGTGTACCAGGATGATGACGAAGCCTGGCAGATTTGGAAGGACGTGTCCGGTCTTCCGGATGACCGCATCATGCGTTTTGATGCTCACTCCAACTTCTGGGAAATGGGCGATACCGGTCCGTGCGGCCCCTGCTCCGAAATCCACTATGACCGCGGCGACCTCGCTACGCAGGCCGAAACGTTCAAGGACCCGATCAAGGGCGTGAACGGCGAAAACGACCGCTATATTGAAATTTGGAATAACGTGTTCATGCAGTACGAACGCGTGAGCGACGGCTCCCTGATTCCGCTGAAGGCCAAGAACGTTGATACCGGCATGGGTTTCGAACGTATCTGCGCTATTCTGCAGGGCAAGACCAGCAACTACGACACCGACGTGTTCACCCCGATCATCGCAAAGATTGCTGAACTTAGTGGCGTTCCGTATAACGATGGCGAAGCCGGCACTCCGCACCGCGTGATTGCTGACCACATCCGCGCCATTTCTTTTGCTATTGCTGACGGCGCACTTCCTTCCAACGAAGGTCGTGGCTACGTGCTCCGCCGCATTCTCCGCCGCGCAAGCCGCTTTGCCCGCCTCCTCGGTCAGAAGAAGCCGTTTATTTGCCAGCTCGTGCAGGTGCTCGCCGACACGATGGGCGATGCCTTCCCGGAAATCCGTGAACGCAAGGAATTTGTTGCTAGCGTCATCAAGAGCGAAGAAGAAAGCTTTATCCGCACGCTCGACGCTGGTCTCGAACGCTTTGCCGCTATCTCCGCCGAACTCAAGAAGGGCGACAAGATTCCGGGCGACAAGGTGTTCCTCCTGTATGATACCTATGGATTCCCGCCGGACCTCACTGGCATTCTCGCCGAAGAAAAGGGCCTCCTCATCGATGAAGAAGGCTACGAGAAGTGCATGGAAGAACAGAAGGCTCGCGCCCGCGCCAACATGAAGCAGGGCATCAACACGATGGGTACCGAAGGCTGGACGCAGTACAGCGAAGAAAGCACCAAGTTCGTGGGCTACGAACTCTCCGCTTGCGAAACGAAGGTTGTTCGCTGGCGCGAAGACAAGGGCGTGCTCAGCATCGTGCTTGAAACTTCTCCGTTCTATGCCGAAATGGGTGGCCAGGTCGGCGATAAGGGTACGCTCGTTTCTGGCGACCTCGAAATTGACGTGTTCGACACCGTGAAGGTGAACGATACCGCCCTCTGCCGCGGTAAGGTGAAGAAGGGTGCGGCTAACGAAACGACGATGGGTGCTGTGTTCATGGCAACCGTCGACAACGACCGCCGTAACGACATTCGCAAGAACCACTCCGCCACTCACTTGCTGCAGGCGGCGCTGCGTCAGGTGCTCGGCACTCACGTGCAGCAGCAGGGTAGCTTCGTTTCGAACGAACTCCTCCGCTTCGACTTCAGCCACTTCAACGCGATGACCGCCGAAGAAATCCAGAAGGTGGAAGACATCGTGAACGCGAAGGTGATGGAATGCCTGCCGGTCAACACCCAGGTGATGGGCGTCGACGAAGCTAAGGCCAGCGGTGCTATGGCTCTGTTCGGCGAAAAGTACGGCGACGAAGTCCGCGTGGTGAAGATGGGTTGCGCTAACGAAGAATTCTCTAAGGAACTCTGCGGTGGCTTGCACGTGCAGAATACCGGTAACATCGGCCTCGTGAAGATTATCTCTGAATCTAGCGTGTCCGCTGGCGTGCGCCGTATCGAAGCGGTCTCTGGCCGTGGCGTGCTCTCGCTGCTCCGCGCCGGCACGCAGATTTTGACTGCCCTCCGCGAACAGATCCGCTGCAAGGATGCCGAAGTTCTCGATCGCATTCAGCAGAGCTTTGCCAAGACGCAGAACTTGGAAAAGAGCCTGCAGTCCGTGAAGCTGGAACTTGCAACGCTCGCCGCTGCCGAACTCTTGAACGGCGGTATCAACGTGGCTGGCGTGAACCTCTACGTTCGCGAACTCTCGATTCCGGATGAAAAGTACAAGAACTTGCTCGACGGCGTTCAGAACAAGCTTGCAACCGATTCTGTGGCCGTGATTGCCAACAAGGATAATGGTTCTGGCAGCATCGCCGTGTTGGTCGGCAAGGATGTGCAGGCCAAGGGCATCAAGGCCGGCGACCTGGTGAAGGATCTCGCCGCTGCTTGCGGTGGCCGCGGCGGTGGACGTCCGGACCGCGCTCAGGCCGGCACCAAGGAAATCGACAAGATTGCCGGTGCTATCGCCAACGCGAACAACTGGATTAGAGCTAAGTTGGGCGCATAGTTGCCAGTGTCATCCTGAGAGGTGAAGCCTCGAAGGATCTAAAACATTTAAGAAAGGCTGCGGTAAAACGCAGCCTTTTCTGTATATGGTTGAGTTCGCGGAATGCCGCACTCGTTTTACTTTATCACAAATCTCTGCATCAGACTCTTGGAACCGTCGCGCACGCGAACCACGTACATGCCTTCGGCAATCTTCAAGTCTATAGAACCCTTCACGTTTTTCGCGCTGAATACCGGGCGGCCCTGCATGTCGAATACGTCGACCTTGGCGGCGGTGGCGCCTGCAATAAACAGCGTGCGGTCAGAAAGGTGCATCGAAAGGCTGCTCATGCTGGCGATAGTCTTGATCGCGATGGTAGAATCGTTCGATGTCGTGTCTGTCTTGGTGGTGTCTGTCTTGGTTGTATCCGTTTTAGTCGTGTCGGTTTTCGTAGTGTCCTGCTTTACCGTATCCTGCGGCGGTTCATACGTCTTAAGTCTCACCAAGATGCTGTCGAATGCCGGTTTCGGTTGCAAGTTGTCGTCGTAAATGAGACCCTTTTGCCTGTTCAGGCCGCCAAGCCAACTCCATTTATCAGAAACGCCCCAAATCAGGTAGGTGTCCGCATTCGGTTCTTCAAGGATAATGTCCAGGTACTGGCGGAAAGTCTGGCCTTGGCGTTCAAGATCGCTCTTGCTCACGTTGATGCCGCTCTTGAATCCGATATCGAGTTCGGTGATTTTCAGCTTGATATTGAGTTTTGCAAGTTCCTTGGCAAGGGAACGGAGACTGTCCGGCGAACCGATAAAGTGCTTGTCGGTCGTGGTGTCTTCCACGTGCGTCTGGGAACCCACGCAATGAATAGGAATGCCGTTTGCGACCCAGCGCTTCACCTGTTCCAGCAAAAAGCCTGCCTTGGCTTTCGGGTTGACGCCCTGTTCCAGGTTGTAGTCGTTGTAGCAGAGCTCCGCATTGGGGTCGGCGGCGTGCGCCCACACGAAGGCGGAGTCGATAAATTCGGGGCCGATTCCCTGGTACCACACGGAATAGGAACGCCATTGGGGTTCGTTGTTGCTGATGGCCTCGTTCACCACGTCCCATTCATCCACCTGGCCTTTCCAGTGTCCGACCACGTTGTTGATGTGGTTCTTGAGCACGCTGAGAAGTTTCTTTTTGTCGTTCTTGTAGTTGTTCACCCAGTTCGGAACCTGGCTGTGCCAGGCGAGGGCATGGCCACGGACACGCATGCCGTTCTGCTTTGCGTACTTGACCATTTTGTCGCCGTTATTGTAGTTGAAACGGTTTTCGCTCGGTTCGGTGGCGTCGAATTTCATCTCGTTTTCGGCGACGACAATATTGAACTGTGTCTTGTGAATTTGTTCGTAGTTGCCTGGGAGGCCACCGCCAAACCACTGCGAGTTCAGAATGGCGCCGATGTAGATATTGTTTTTATCTGCGAGTGACCTGAGTGTTTCATCTGCAGCAAAGGCGCTCGTGAGTCCCGTGCCGAGAAGGGTCGCGCACAAAGCGAGGCCCGCAATGGAATGATTGCTCATCATTACTACTCCTTTTTCTTTACCTCCCACACGATCACTCATTTTATAAAATAAATAAAAATAGCCCCAAAAGATGTAAACAAAGCGAAACCAAAAGTTCCGGTTTTTGAGCGTTTAAAGGATGATTTTCTTTATATTGGGCTTTAGTTTCTTTTTGGCATCAATGACAGCGTATTATTCGACTTTTTGCACAGTGATATCGCCGATGGTTTCGTTTTGGGCAAGTTCTAGAAGCAGGGCAAATTTGTCCTTGGAGTTGAGCTTTAAGCACCTGCAGATGTATGCTAGGTTTTCTCCTTCGGGCAAGAGTCCGCTAAAGAAGGGAAATAGGTATCGCGAAGAAAAAATCCTTTGTGTCTTGGGGAATCCAATAGCGATGGAGGATCCTCCGGTTGCGAGGTAATTGCAGTCGTAGATAAATACAATGCGTCTTTTGTTTGCTAGCAGGTATCCTGCTGTTTTCCAGTTTTTGAGAACCCGCGCCTTGCGTATTTTGTAGTGAGTCGTTTTAATCATGAATGACTCGCCCCTGCAGGGTAATTTTGTCATTATGCAAATACATCGTAAAGTTTCAAATCGTAGATAGACTTGTATGTTTTTAGGGGGAAGTTTTCGATGTATTTATCCACATCGGCGCGGAGAATTTTGTTGCGCAGGATATGCCTGCGAATGATGTCGGGAGCTTCCTCTTCACTGCAATAATCGGTGTATTCTTCTACATCCTTTAGCAAATCTAGGAGTTGAAGAACGTTGCGATTTTCTTTGGTTACGGCGACCTTGGCACGACGAATGTAAAACGGAATGTTGCCTACTTTAACTTCGCGTGCGATGGCTGTTGCGTTGTTTGTTACGATTTCTTCTTTATAAGGTACTTGTAAGCACAGTCCAAGTTGATTTGCGAAGGTGTAGCCCGAATAATAGCCGTAGATTTCATCGCCATTAGTGATGTACTTATATTCAGCGACCGTATTTGACGAAATCGGGTAATATTCGTGATTGTGGTCCGGCAGAAAATAGACTCCGGGTTCATAGCGAAAAAGTTCGCCGGAATCAACGAGCTTTTTTAACTGTTGACGTAGATTCCCTGCCGAAAGTCCGAGTGGTTCGGCGTCTTCCGTAAAAATGGGCTTTCCTGGCCCAAATTTCGATTTTAAATATTCTAAAAGCATATTGACTCCGTATTAACGGAATTTAATATATATAATTAAAATTCGTTTGCCAATAGGGGTTGTGCAGCATCAGCTTTTTCTGACATTCTCTGTGGATTTGTCATGCTGGATTTGATCCGGCATCAACTTTCCATACGTCATTCTGGGCGTATTGTCTCCCTGAACTTGTTTCAGGGTTGGTTCAGCATCAGCTTTTCTCGCATATTTACTTATATTATCAGTATAAAGAGTTTTGTCTCTTGTTCTCACGACTGAAACCTAGACAATTTCAAACCCGAGAACAAGGCGAACGCTCACGCATGCATTGGCGGAAGCCTGTGCATCGCTATGTCCATGCCCAGATTCTGTCCGGGTCTTTGGTGCATTGTGCCCTTTATGGGGCGTGGGTCGTGCGTTTATCGGGTTAAGGCTTAGTCTAGGGCCGCAGTCGTGGTAAACGTTTCGACTCACGCCTTTTTCTATTGCATTAAAAGCGTGGATTGAACGTCAGGCAAGAGCATGCTGATGTTTAACCTTTTACCGGTATGGCTGCATGTCCACGCTTAACGAACTGATTGAACAGGTTGAAAACCCGGAACTCAAGGCAAGAATTCGGGCCGAGGTTGCCCGACTTAGCAAGCAGAAAAAATTTGGACTTGTATTCGAGGAGCACCTACCGGAATGCACTCCGCTTTACGAGATTCCCGTAAAGAAGGGGGCGACTGTCGCACTTAAAGCGGGCAAGGCGAATGAGACTTACACGGTTCTTTGCATTGATGATGGTATGACAACTTGTGAACGGCAGGACAATCATGAGCACGCGCAGTTCTCGGTAGCGGATTTGGTATGCGTGGCAAAGTTCGGCGAAGCGATTTACCCATACCTTAAGCCGATTGATTCCGTTTGCAATGCACCGGATTCATCCCTTTGGCATGCGCTTATCGAAGCGGACAATTATCATGCGTTACAACTGCTGGTTTACCTGTATGGTGGCATGGTGGACTGCATTTACATTGATCCGCCGTACAATACCGGAGCAAAGGACTGGAAATACAACAACGATTACGTGGATAGCAACGACAGCTACAGGCATAGCAAGTGGCTTTCCATGATGCAAAAGCGCCTGAAACTCGCGAAGCAGTTGCTGAACCCGAAAGATTCCGTCCTAATTGTGACGATTGATGAGAAGGAATACCTGCACCTTGGTTGCTTGTTAGAGGAAATGTTCCCAGAAGCAAGAATTCAGATGGTGAGCAGTGTGATTAATCCTGGAGGAGCAAGTCGATTTAATGCTTTCAACCGCACAAATGAATTCATCTATTTCGTAATGTTTGGTAATGCTGCTCCCATGGCTTTACCATTGAATGATGAATGGAAGGGGAATATTAAAGGAGGTTCGCGTGATACGCTTCGATGGCGAGAACTACGTCGAGCTAGTACTAATGCGCGAAGAATTGATAGACCAAATCTTTTTTATCCCATTTACCTATCTAATGATGGAAGCCGTATTTTAGGATGTGGGGAATCTCCCTCTTTTTCGGATGATTACAAAAAATGGAAGTCGCCTTATGAAAATTCGATTATCATATTTCCAATAAGGCCAAATGGTGAAGAGGGTAATTGGCAATTATCGCAAGTAAAATTGATGGAAATGTATAAAAAGGGTTTTGTAAAAATTGGAAATTATCGTTCAGAAAACACGGCTTTTTCTTATCTAGCAGAGGGTGAAAGAGAAAAAATAGAAAAGGGTTTGTTCCCGATTATTGGCAGAAAAGAAGACGGATCAATAATTGTTGATGATAGTAATTATCAGGCAAAATTTATCCCTGGAACTCAATGGTGGATTGGATCTCATGACGCTACGCAACAAGGCTCTAAAATTATTAATAATATCGTTGGTCGTGGCAGGTTTGATTTTCCTAAATCCCTTTACGCGGTTCATGACACAATTCGTTTTTTTGTCGCCAACAAACCAAACGCCTTAATTGTCGACTTTTTCGCAGGCTCCGGCACGACGCTCCATGCCGTCAATCTGCTCAATGCTGAAGATGGTGGAAATCGCCGTTGCATTATGGTCACCAACAACGAGGTCTCTGCTGACGAATCCAAGGAATTTCTCGCAAAAGGAATACATCCCGGTGATGACGAGTGGAATGCAAAAGGCATCGCACGTTACGTTACTTGGCCACGTACCGTTTGTTCCATTGAAGGCCATGATGTAAACGGCAAACCGCTCCAGGGAAAGTATATCGGTTCCGACCTTGAAATGTCCGCCGGCTTCAAGGCAAATGCTGCTTTCTTCCATTTGGGTTTCTTGGACAAAAATGCGGTGGCGATTGGTAGGCAGTTCAAGGAATTGCTTCCGCTATTGTGGATGAAGGCGGGTGCCATCGGCCCATGCCCCAAACTTCCCATGAACAAGCCCTTGCCGGAATACATTATTCTCCCCGAAAATAGGTTTGCCGTTCTAATTGACGAAAATGCGTTCCATCCGTTCTCCAAGGAACTTGCAAAAGCGCCCGAAATTGACGTTGCCTACATAGTCACCGATTCTGAACGCGGATATCGGCAGATGATTTCCAAATTGAACATTGAAACTACCTTCCAACTCTATCGCGACTATCTGGATAATTTCCGCATCAATAAGGCCCGCTAATTATGAAAGTCGAACTTTTCTCATTCCAGAAAGAAGCTGTTGAAAATTTGCGCATGTGGGTCTATGAATCCCAGGGGGCATTTCGCCGCACGCATGTTCCGCAGGTTATCTCTTTTACCGCTCCTACCGGGGCCGGTAAGACCATTGTCATGGCGTCGCTTATCGAAGAAATCTTCAATGGCGACGACTCTCACGCCGATGAACGTGATGCCGTATTCGTGTGGCTGTCCGATTCTCCGGAATTGAATCTGCAATCTAAGGCGAAAATTGACCTCAAGGCAGACCGGATTAGGCTTGGCCAGTGTGTTGTGATTGAAGACGAATCTTTTGATAGGGAAGAACTAGAAGATGGTCATGTGTATTTCTTGAATACGCAGAAATTGGGCAAGTCTTCCAATTTGACCAAGCATTCTGACGGCAGGCAATACACTATTTGGGAAACGCTTCAGAATACGATTGTGAACAAGCCCGACCGCCTATATTTTATTATTGACGAGGCGCATCGCGGTGCTTCCGGGAATGCTGCCGCAACAGCAACTACAATCATGCAGAAGTTCATCAAGGGTAGTCCCGAAAATGGGCTTTCTTCAATGCCGATTGTTATTGGCATGTCTGCAACACCGGAGCGGTTCAATGCCCTTGTCAAGGGGTACACAAATTCGTCTATCCATAATGTAGTCGTAACGCCCGATGATGTTCGTAAGTCAGGTTTGCTGAAGGATCGGATTATCATCACGCATCCGGAAGACGACAAGGTAACCAACGAGATGAGCATCTTGCAGGCTGCCGTTGACGAATGGCAGCACAAGTGTGCCCACTGGCACCAGTATCTTGTGGAACAGCATTATGCTGTCTTTAATCCGGTTCTTGTTATACAGGTTTTGGATGGAACTGCAGGCAAGGTTTCCGAGACTCCGCTGGAAGATTATCTTCGCAAAATCGAGGAACGAATCGGCCGCACATTCGATGCCGGCGAAGTGGTGCAGACATTTGATACCAAATCTGCAATCGATGTTGGCGGATACCAGATGCAGTACATAGAACCGTCAAGAATTGCAGAAACAAAGAATGTCAAGGTTGTATTCTTTAAGCAGAATTTGAGCACGGGTTGGGACTGTCCCCGTGCAGAAACCATGATGTCTGTCCGCCGTGCAAAAGATTCTACGCATATCGCGCAGTTGCTTGGCCGTATGGTCCGTACACCCACCCAACAGCGGATTCAGGTGGATGATTCGTTGAATGATGTCCATTTGTATTTGCCGTATTTTGATTCTGAAACGGTCAAGGCGATTGTAAAGGATTTGCAGGACCGTGAAGGCGGTGAACTCCCTACCGAAATTGAATCTGAAAGATTCGATGACGGCCCTACACAAATACTGCAAATCAAGCCCAAACGTATTGTGCAGAAACCTGTGGTAATACCTGTTGTAATTGAAGAAAAATCTTCTCCGAAACAGCCTGCTGCTCCGGAAGTAAAAATGCCTGTACAGGAAACATCTGTAAAGGAGTCAACCGCTGAATATAATGCTGCAAAAGATGCCGCTGCAAAGAATGCTCCTAAAGAGGCAACTAGTAAAAAAGAAGAATCAGTCTTTGTCCCGGTTGAAGAGGAGGTTGTTTTAGAAGATGGCATAGATCGCGAGTCTGTAGTCAAGTTTATTAACGATTCAGAGTTTGATACTTTCGACGTGCGTTCCGTCCGCATCAGTAAAAATCATGTTTCGTCACTGTTTGCCTTGGTTCAGGTTCTGGTAATGACGGATATATGGCGTGATGGGTTGCGGACAGTCAAAACGGAAATTGTGGACTTGATTCGTGATTATGCCGATGGACTCCGCAAGTCCGGGAAATATGAACAACTTTCCAAGGACATCACCGAATTCAAGTTGTCGTCTGAAATATTCGACGTGTATGGAATTTCCATTCAAGACGAAGTTCAAGGCTCAATTGCGACAGCGCAGTCTGATATAGATCGAATCTTTAAACTTGCTGATAAAAAACTAGGTGAAACAGGAATCGGAAACTTCTATATCACCAGTTCGTCCAAGACAGATGCCGATTGGGAAAATCCGGAATTCAAGGTGGATGTCATCTTGTTTGCGGCCGACAGCGAATGCTTGCGAAAGTTGGATGACTACGCGTCCAAGCGATTCAATGAAATTGATGATGCTTATCGCCGTAAGGTGAACTTGCTCAAGGGCGCCGATGAAAAATTCAAGAAGGAATACAACGATATCGTTAGTAATTCTGCCGAGGTCACCAAGCATGTGTTCGGTTTGCCGGAAACGATTATGGGCACGGACCGTGATGGCGAAAAGTTTGAAAAGCATCTTTTCGTCGATGATCATGGTTTTGCAAAATTTAAACTGAATAATTGGGAAAAGAAAACTCTTGCTGAGGAATTTGCTCGCGAAGATTTTGTTACATGGTATAGAAATCCTCCTCGAAAATCGTTCTCGCTCGCAATCCCGTATGAAAAGGATAATCAGATAAAGGCGATGTATCCGGACTTTATCATAGTGCGCAAGGATGGTGATTCTTACGTGGCGGATATGTTGGAACCGCACAACCCTGAATTGGGCGATAATCTAGGCAAGGCGAAGGCGTTTGCAAAGTACGCCGAAGAACGCGCCTTGTTCGGGAGAATCCAACTCATTCGTGTGAACGGAGAGCATGTAAAACGATTGGAATTTACCAAGCGCGATGTTCGCGAAAGGGTTTTGCTTTGCAATAATCTGGAAGACCTAAACCGAGTCTTCAGTGATTGCGCCGTGGAAGAGTGAATTTAGTCTCACCCCAATTCGTCATCTACCCATTCAACTTCGCGCTCGATCTCAGGGAGTTTCTTTCCTTCAAAGATTGGCTGCTCAAGAAATTCCTGGGCGCATTCGCTCAATGATGCCTTGTAGGTTTTCCAAAGGTATTCTTTGTCTTGTCCTTCGGTTTCGCCCTTGACTAGGAAACAGCACATGAAATATTTAGACGGATCTTTCGTCTCGTGCCACCCTTCGACAAAGTAGATTTTCCCCTTGTACTTGAGGTACATTTCTTCGCCGTAATTCAGGTTGTCGAGAAATTCAACGTAATTACCATTGATCATACTTGGGTACTCCTACGAAAAATTTAGAATATTTGTCGTAAAGTTCTTTTGTAATCGGTTCAGCTGTTTGTCGATTGAAATTAGGCCCGTATCTGTGGATGTGGAGAACGCTTTGCCTGCTCTTGTCGATATTTGGCTCTGGGTGATAGGCGATATCAAGAACGGCTTCGTGATTGTCGCCATAAATACGCATTTCATGAAAGGTTCCGTTTTCTCTGAGTTTGATATAGGCTTTGCTTGTGTGAGATTCTTCGGGAAGAGCGTGCTTTCCGCTAAGACCCTTCAGCACTTTAACGTCGTGAATCATCCCAACTGTTTCATAGGTGAACGGCACATTTCTTCCTGCCGCAAAAGTTCCTCTGCCTCCCATCTTAAAACCTCCATGTGTTTACGTAACTGACCGTATAAAGAGGCTGTGCCTCCATTTCGTGGAACGGCTCTCCAACGCAGATAATGCATTCTGGGGTAATCCGCTCACACATGGCGTCAAACCCCTTGAGAAAACTGCGTTTGGAATGCTTGCACCCAATCATGCCGACTGCTACATAAGCGTTTTTCTCAACGCCATCAAAGGCGTAATCAAAACTTTCGGGCGTACTCCAACTTATGGTTGGGACAACTGTCAATCCGTTGCTTTGCCAGTAGGCTCCGCACCATCTGCTTTTCCCTGTGCTTTCGATTCGTCTCCAGGGTTGCATTTCCCCGTACAAAGAAAAATCTGGAGTGAGGAGCAGTTTATATTGTTTTAGCTTTGCCAAATTTTTATCTGGTTGGGAATAGACAACTTCGAAACGGTTGTCGTCCACAAAGAAATGGACCGCGAATTCCCTAAACATGGGGGCTTCGTCATTTCTGGTGCTGTTGAATGCCAGAAAGTTGATGTTTGAAAGTTTTATCTGCTGTTTTCTCACGATAGGGATATCCCATCTTCCGTCTCCTTTGAAGGAACTTCGAAGGAAACGCTGTTGATTTCGAAAAGCATAACTTTTCATATTTTTCCTTTGACCTTTGGCCAGTCTTTTGATTGTTGGTAGCCAAAATGCCCGGAAATTCCTATCTTGAGAAATACCCTAGCCTCGAGATAGCAATATCTAGGCGAGCCGTGGTGCTATTGGCGTAGCGCTGCGGCTTTTTTTGATGGCTGTTTGTTATTTCAAATATAGCATTCTTTTAAAATTGTGTCAATTTATGACATTAAAAATTTGTGCGTTTTAGGGTGAGTTAGTTAAGGTGGGGCGAACGCTCACGCACTTGTCCTTTGGTGCGTGGGTTGTTCGTCTTCGTTATCCGATTTGGAAAATAGAAATAATTAGCGAGTGTCGAAATTTGGTGTGTAATTAATATGGGTGTTTTTCTCTATATAAAACAACTTGTGAATAAGGAATTCCTGATAGGGTAGTTCGTGTGAGCGTATAAATTGAAATCAAGGGCTACGCCATTTTTTAACGAGATTGTAAGAAGTTCCCCTTGCCAGACAAATCTTTCTTATTTATATTTGTGGTGCTCAAATGTGTACTTACATGCTTTGAATGATGAACCGTAAAGCCCCGCCTTTTTATACTTGTAGGCGGAAGGAGAGAAAGATGAATGAAAAAGAATGGCCAAATTCGGCCTCAAATCCGCAAATTAGCGGTCAAATATATTGCATTTGCATTGAAAATGAATTAGATTTGTATAAAAATGAGGTAATTCATATGGCAAATGCAGTTTTACAGACGAGAATCGACAAGGCCACCAAAGATCAGGCGGAGGATTTGTTTGAATCGCTCGGTTTGGATATTACCACGGCTATTAGACTGTTCTTGAAACAGGCGATTAACCAACGCTGCATTCCTTTTGAAATTGTTCCTCCTCAACGTGAGTTTTCCGATTCAACGTTAGCCGCTATTGAAGAAGCTAAAAGCCTTGCAAGGAGCCCCAGAGCGAAAAGGTATTCTTCTGCTAAGGAACTCCTTGAGGATTGCAAGTAATGGTCTATGAACTTCTTAAGACTTCTCGCTTTAAGGCTGGCGTAAAGCTCGCCCGAAAGCGGGGGTTGGATCTTTCTCTTCTAGAAGATGTCATTGAAAAATTGCGACTTGATCAACCGCTTGAAGCAAAGCATCATAACCATGAATTGTCAGGAAAATTCAAAGGCGTCTGGGAATGCCATATTCAACCGGATTGGCTGTTGCTTTACTTGAAAGACAATGGGGTACTTGTATTGACTTTGGTCGATACGGGAACGCACAGCGATATCTTTAAGAAATAAAGTTCGATTGGCAATCTAAGGTTTCCGCTCAATAGTAATGGTGTCCTGCAGGTCTATGCGCAGGAGCCCTTCCCTTGCGGCAACGTAGAACTTGTCGAAGTTGCAGGTGTTTTCTTCGGCACCGGTGGCGTCGAATTCCAGCACGTCCGTGAACGTTTTCTTGCCGACGGTGAGCGAATCCAGCATGTGCACGGTGTAGCCGTCGCTATTGGTCATCTTGTTGCCCTTAAGGTCCCTGAACACGATGTCCGAACCGTAGTGCAACAAGCCGTCGCGTAAATATTTGAGGCACGAAACTGTCATCTTGCCGCCATCTTCATTGCATTCGACGCGCATTTCAATGTTGATTTCGTTGATGCTGCCCGATGTTTCGAAATAGAAGTTCTCGGGCTTGTGACTGTAGATGCGCTCGCTGTAGGTGTCTTCGATGCCCCAGTTGTCTACGACCTTGATTGTGTCGCTCCATTCCTGTTCTTTCTGCACCAACTTTGCGAAATTACCTCCGACATAGTCGTCCGACGTGTCGAACATTCCGCACGAAGTAAGCGCCATGCCCACGATCAGTATGCCCACCATCTTTACGAACCTATTCATTGTCGCCCCCTTCCTTGATGGTGAAACTCTTACCGTCGGTGGTTTCGAATTTCAGGATTCCCTTTTCCTTGGAAAAATAAAGGTAGGCTGTATCGCCTGGAACATCTTCGTGGTAGTTGAGACCATCGTAATGCGCATTGTCCATGATGACGAATACGCTGTCGTAGGTTGTTCCGTTGAAGGTGATGGTGTCGAGCATCATGAGGGTGTTCTCGATGCCCTTTTCCAGCGGGGTGCCGTTGGAATCAAGGGCGGCGGAGAATTTAGTGTTTCCGTGGCTTATGCGCATCGGCATGCGAGTGTTTTTTTCGTCGCTGTCGTCAATGTTGCCGTAGAAGTTTACCTCGACGCTCATGATGGGGTAGGTGGACGTGAGCAGAATGGTTCGATCCTCTTCTTCGACCTCTACGCAAAACTCGCTCCATTCGTTCTTGAAAATGGAGTCCTGGCTTACGGTCAGGTCGAATTCGAAACCTTCGGAATGTATGTAGTGGGTCGTTGCGCCCTTCTTGAAGCTGCCAACTGTTTTCTGACAATCGGCGAGCTTTAATTTTGGGTGACGCACTTCGTTGCAGGTGTCGGTAGACCCGCAGGCAGTGAGAACCGCGCTACAAGCGGCAATCGCTAGCCCGGCTGTAAATAAAACTCCTTTTCGCATATTGTTCTCCTTTTACCCTAACTTCAATCCCGCAATCTGTTTCTCAAGTTCTGTCGCTTGCGTTGCAAGCTTCTTCTTGAGTTCCTGTGTGGCGGGGGAGTTTTCGTCCTGGATTCGGTGGTTGGCCGTTTTCAGGAACTTTTCCACTTTCGCCATGTTCTCGCGGGTGGCGCTGTCGCAGTAGGTTTCGACCATTCGCTCAAAGATGTATTCTTCTGCGGTTTTAGACAAATGGATCATGTCGTCGCTGTAAAAGCGGTAGTCGCGCAGTTCATCCATTACTATTTCGTAGCTCGGGAAATAATCAACGGTGTCATTGCGCGAAGCGCATGACTGCTGCGTCTCGCAAATGCGTGAGTAAACTCCCGCGCTTGCTCGACTTGCGTTGTCATTGCGAGGAGCCAACGGCGACGTGGCAATCTCTTTGTTGATGGCGAGCAGTACCGTCGCCTTTGAAAGGTTGTTCCCGTGAGCGCCGTCGCCTAGGTGCCTGATAGGCGATACGGTGAAGACGATGCGGGCGTCGCGATTCATGTCGCGGAGCAGGGTGACGATCCTTTGGATGGCTTCGGCGGCTTCGTCGACCGAAATTAGCTTGCGTTCAAATTGGCTCGGGTCTTGCCGGTGACAATTCGCTACGGGTTTGCCGCTGTCTTTTAAATAGTAGACAAACGCGGATCCGAGCGTGATAAAGATGACGTTTGCCTTCTGCAAAAAATCGCGGGCTTGTGTTGCCGCGGCATTCAGCTTGCCGATACATTCTTCTTTTGTCGTGCTCGAAAGCGAACTATGTGCGTCCCAACAGTGCCAAAGCCTGTCGCATCGCGTGTCCTGAAAAACATCTTCTTCTCCGAAAACTTTCCCGTCGGCAATCGCCTTGATCTGGCTCGCTAGCGAAACCGGATTATAGACCGTTCCGAACGGATTCGCAAGAACGTTGAATTTTCGTTCTGCGAACAGCGCCGAAATATTGTCGGCAAAGCACGACCCGAAAAATGCCAAACGACTCGTGTAGTCGATTTTAAAATCTGCGGCGGGAATGTCGATCTTCGTGAAAAAGTTCATGCTACAAATTTAAATAGAATAAGCGGGGCGAATTGTATATGCTTAACGGTGTTTCTGAAAGAAGGGGTGGAGTGTTGCCTTTTTTTTTGCTGTATTTATTGTGAAAAATATTGATTTTTTATATAAAATTCTGCAAAATGCTTAAATTTTAGAAATTTAGTGAAAAATTTATTGTAAAAACTATTGACTTTTGAAAAATCTTTGTTTATATTTAGGGTGTACTTAACCGGGGGGTTAAGAGGAGGACAAATGAAAGATATACTTGAATATACGAGCTACCGTCAGTATATCGCGGATTATTACGCCGACAAAAAGGCGAAATCTGCGTTTACCTGGCCGGAGTTCGCTTCTGCGGCGGGATTTTCTTCGCCGGTCTACCTAAAATATGTGAGCGAGGGCCGCTTCAACTTGAGCGAAGCGGCTGTCGATCGCGTTGCCGCGGCAATGCACCTGTCCGGTAGCGATCTTGATTTTTTCCGCGAGATGGTTCGTTTCGATCATGCGAAGTCGGACAAGGCGAAAAAGGAATCTTTCCAGAAGTTGGTGGCGATGGCGGAAAGTCGTAAGGCAAAAGTGATTGAGGCCGATGCGTTCCGCTATTTTGACAGCTGGAAAAATCCCGTGCTTCGTGAATTGGCGCCTGCCATGCCCGGGGCAAAACCGTTAGCACTTGCAAAAGCGTGCCGTCCTAAAATTACTGCTGCCGAAGTGAGCGATTCGCTGAACTTTCTGATTAAGGCGAACATGCTTCAGAAAGACGAAAACGGCAATTACGTTCAAACGGACAGGTCGATTACGGCCGGGCCCATGGAAGTGACACCTGCGGTGATTCGCGGATTGCACCGCCAAATGGGCGAACTTGCGCTCGACACAATCGAGGGCGTGCCGCAAAACGAAAGGCATTTTTCAGGCGTGACTTTGGGCATTACGCAAGGCGCCTACGACGAAATCGTCGCTGAAATCAATGCGTTCCGCAAGCGCATTATTGAAATTGCCACTAGGGAAACTGAAACGGATGAGGTGTACCGCCTGAACATCCAGTTTTTCCCCATGACAAATAAAAACGGTACAAAAAAGGGTTAGGAGGATATCATGAATTACTCAAAAATGGCTGTGCAGTTTGTCTGCAAAATGGCAATGCCGCTCGCCTTGATGTTCGCGGCCTGTTCCACTGACGAAGGGAATACCATTTCAAAGGTGGAAACGACTCCGGGAACGCAGATGGGAGGCTCTTCGGAAGAGCCGAGTGTTATCGCGTACGAAAATATCTCTTTGAGAGGGCGTGCTTATTATGCGCCTGCAAAAAGTGAAACCAAGCCTTCTCTGGAAAACTTGGATGCCTCTTTCCCGCAGGATGTCTTTGGGGCGGGCGGTTCGGTAACGCTGAAAGAGTTGGATTCAACAACATTGGAATGGATCGATGGCGCGTCTTATACGGCGGAGATCGACGGTGCTGTAGAAGATTCTGTGACCGGAGAGATGTGTCCGAGTAATAATGGCTCAATCCAGTTTGACAGTGTTTCTCTAAACAGCCCGGTTGTCATGCTGATTGCGACTTCTGACGATATTTCTTTGCGTGCGATTCTTGATTTGCGAGACACAAATTCTTTTGTTGTTGATGCCTTGTCTCATTTGAAGGCTTATCGCCTTCAAAAACTGGTTGCTTCTGGGGAGTCTTTTGCGTCGGCGAAGATTCAGGTAGAAACTGAAACGGCGAATATGTTTGGTTTTTGCGGACAGGGGACGCTTGAAGCTGCTGATGTTCGTGAAATGCTGAATGAATTTCCGTTTGAATTGTTGCAATCAATAAAAGAGGATCTCGGTAAAACAGGCTCAATTGCGGGACTCTCTGAAAGTACAAAAGAATCTATGCGTTTCTATGCGTTGCGTTCGTATTTTATGAAGGTTTCGCTGTTTCCGGAATCGCAGTTTGAAAGACTCGACGAAGCTGCTGTCTTGTTCTATCAAGAAAATCTGAAAAAGAAACAGTATTTGCTTAGTATGCTTGCTAGAGTGTATGGGTATGACTGCACGTCGGCAAATGAAGGAGCGCTTGTTGAAGTTTATAAGAATGAGACTCTCTTGAAATGCCATGAAGGAGACTGGGAGTTAGTTGATAATCGTGTCGCTCAGTTGAATGTTTCTTCGACCATGGGGACTATGATTGATTCAAGAGATGGTCAAACCTACAAGACGGTCAAGCTTGAATATGATGGTATTTCGCAGACGTGGATGGCGGAAAATCTGAACTATGTTACGGAAAAATCGAGTTGCTTTAGAGATGATTCGTCGTATTGCTCGGTGTATGGCCGCATGTATTCGTTCTTCCCGCTGGATTCGATTTACAATAAATATGCGTCAGAAGAGGACTGCGTTGCAGATCGCATAAATGTTTGGCTGGCGGAGTATCGTGCACTTGCGGACTCGTTGGATGAAATTGATCCGTTGAGTGAGGACGATTCCCTGCGTTTTGTAGACGAAGCGCATAGGCTCTGTAAGGAACTTGGCGAAAGTCCGGAAAATCCTGACAATGTGAATTGGAGCAAGGTGATTGATTCTCTGGATGTGCTGAACTATAATGTATGTCCTGAAGGTTGGCGTATCCCCTCGTATGAAGATTGGGAAGCCTTGTTGACTCATGTCGATTATGACTTGCTGCATTCCGCTAATGGGGATCCGGTGGGCTTTGGGCTCGAAACTTTGGGAATTGTCCGTGGCTCAAATGGCAATTATAGAATGACGATAATGGGAGGCGCTAGCTACCTGTTTACGCCGAGACCCACGCCTGAAGAATATCTGCAGCCGGGGATGCCGTATATGGGAGATGCGATAGGAATGATTTATACGTCGGCGTCTCAATTGAATAATGGCTTTTTAGGTACTGGATATACGTATGCGATGTGGAGTCGCGGATTTGTCCGCTGCATCAAAAACGACTAGCGAATTTGGGGGTTAGGCCTGTTTGGAGGACCGGTTAGGAGGATTCGGTTGGGGGAGAACAGGCCGAGAACGAGAAGGTGGGCTTCGGCCCGCCTTCTTTGTAATTTTTGTGGCATGGAGGAAACAAATAATGTATCTTTATGGTATCTTGCGGAGTAGACGCAAGAAAAGGAATTGTATGAAACCTGGGAAGACTGAACTCCGTCTGAATGCTGAAATCGAAAAACGCGGTGCGCTTTTTGCCGTGCTGCTGGATCCCGATACGTCTGACGAAGCCGCCTTTGTGAAGGCGGGCGCTATGGCCGCCGAAAACGGTGCCGACCTCTTGCTGGTGGGCGGTTCTTACCTAGGTAACTTTACGCTGCCGAAGCAGGTGGCTGCCCTCAAGGCGAACGTGAACTTGCCCGTGGTGCTGTTTCCAGGTGGCGCTTCGCAGGTGGTGCCTGGCTTTGACGCGATGCTCTTTATGACGCTTGTGAGTGGCCGTAATCCGAATTACCTGATCGACGAACAGGTTCGCGGTGGCGCACTCGTGCGTGCCTTGAATATGGAAGCGATTCCGACGGCCTACCAGCTGATCAACAGCGGCAAGCGTACGACTGTTGAATATATCAGCGGTACCATGCCGGTGCCTGCCAATAAGCCTAAGCTCAGCATGGTGAACTCCATTGCGGCCGAACTCATGGGCATGCGCTATGTGTATCTGGAAGCTGGCAGCGGTGCCGAAGAGCCCGTGCCGGTAGAACACATCGCCTACACCCGCAAGGCAACCGAAATGACGATTATGACCGGTGGTGGAATCAAGGATCCGCAGACAGCCGCTATCCGCGTGGCTGCCGGCGCAAACATCATCGTGACCGGCACCCTCTGGGAAAAGGTGGAAGACCCGAAGCTGTTGGCTGAATTTGCCTCCGCAATTCACGTGAAAGGCTAGCAGCACGTCATCCCGAATGTCATCCCGAACTCGTTTCGGGATCGGCGTTTTTATAAGCATTTTTAGGGAAGCGGCTTTCCCTTTACTCAAATATTTGTGTATTTTTCTGTTAAAAGGAATGCACCGTTTTGGTGCAGTTTTGAGGTATCTATGAAAAAACTCGTGATTGTGACTTATGTGCTCCGTGCGCTGGGCTTTGTGCTGGTGCTTTTGATGCTTTTCGGGCATAGCATTGTCTTGAATATGTTCCCCGGACTCGAGGGCCATTCGATCAATCCGATATTCTATACGGGCGTGGCATGCTACGCCGTGGGTGCGATCATCCATTTCTTTATCAAGAAGCAAGAAAGGGAAGAACGCCGTCGCAGAGAAATCGCAGAAGCCTCGGAACGAGCCTTTGGTAAAAAGTCCGAAGATTCGGATAAGTGATTGGGTTGTTTATGATTAAGATTGAACATTTGCATAAGACGTACCGCAGCGGTTTCTTGACGAAACCGAAGCTTGCGCTTAAGGATGTGAGCTTTAGTGTGGAACCGGGGCAGGTCTACGGATTTATCGGGCCGAACGGCGCGGGCAAGTCCACGACTATCAAGGTGCTTACGGGTCTTTTGAATTTTGAATCGGGCAAGGTTTTGGTGAACGGAATCTCGCCGCGAGATGTAAAGAGCAGGCGGTTTATCGGTTACTCTCCGGAACAGCCGTACTTCTATGATTATTTGACGGGTCGTGAACTCTTGCAGTTCTACGGTAAGTTGGTCGGTCTTTCCGGGGCGGAACTCAATAAGCGCATCGACTGGTCGCTCGACTTGCTGCATGCGAACAAGGACTGGATTGATCGTCGTCTGCGTTCGTACTCCAAGGGCATGATGCAGCGCGTGGGCATTGCACAGGCGATCCTCGGCAAACCGAAGCTGTTGATTCTCGACGAACCCATGAGCGGTCTCGACCCGATGGGCCGTCGCGACGTGCGCGAAGCAATTATGGAACTCAACCGCACGGGTGTGACGATTTTCTACTCAAGCCATTTGCTCAGCGATGTGGAATCGATTAGCCACAAGGTCGCGATGATTGTCGATGGCAAGATCGTGCGTGAAGGTACCGTAGACGAAATTACGGAATCTTGTGGCGTGGAATACCATGTGCGAACCCGCGAAGCGATTCCGCAGGCAGAACTGCCTGAAGGTGTTTCGCCTGCCGGTCATCCGCAGGAATGCGTTTGTGCAGACGACGCTGCCCGCGACCGCTTGCTGCGCTTCTGCTTGGAAAAAGGAATTGCGGTGGAGCGCATGGACCACAAGCGCCCGAGCCTCGAAGACATTTTGACGGAGGAAATTGCCCGTGCAGACGCTTAAGCATATCGGCATTATTGCCCTCAATACGTTCCGCGAATCCATTCGCGACAAGATTCTTTATAACATCGGGTTTTTGGCCATCGCCATGACTTTGTTCAGCATTGTGCTTGGTGAATGGTCGGTGTTTGACCGCGCCTACGTGATCAAGTCCACGACTCTTTCGGTGATGAGCCTTTCGGGCTTGTTGATTTCGATTTTCGTGGGCATTAGCCTAGTGCAAAAGGAAATCCAGCGCAGAACAGTGCTTACGCTGTTGTCGAAACCCATTAGCCGAGCCTCATTTATCGTGGGCAAGTACTTTGGACTTTTGGCGGTAGTGGCGGTGCACCTGACGCTGTTGACCGGCATTTACTACGTGATGCTGTTCCTCACGGGTTCCGCTCCGACGCTTAGTCTGCTTACGGCCATCTACCTGATTTTCTGCGAAATGGCGGTGGTGATTGCAGTGGCGCTCCTGTTCAGCAGCTTCAGCAGCACGGTGCTTTCGGCACTCTTCACGCTGGGTGTCTACTTTGCGGGCCACTTGAGCGACCAGCTCTTGGAACAGGTCCGCTTTGCCACCCGCATGGGCGAACTCAACGGAACGTCGAGCATGCTTTTCCAGAAAGCCGCCGAAGTCATTCACGCGATTTTCCCGGGACTGTACCGCTACAATGTGACGACTTACGTGGTGCATGGCGTGGCGCTCCCCGATATGTATGTGTTCTGGAATAGCATTTATGCGCTGGGCTACATCGGCTTGTTCCTCGCGGTTGCAAGCTGGTGGTTTAGCCGGAGGGACTTCTTATGAGAAACCAATACATGGCGAAAGTCCTTGTGCATAACAAGGTCGTTACAGAAGCTCAGGTTAAAGCCCATTGGGGTGAAGTTACCGACAAGAAGGATATTGGTCAGGTTCTTGTAGATGCAGGAATCCTTCCGCCTCCGATGTACATCAAGGTGCTTGCCTTTGTGAAGAATCTTGAGGCGAAGGCTGCCGCCGAAGGTGGTAGCGCTCCTGCCGCAGCACCTGCAAGTGTTGCTTCCGCGGCTCCGCAAAAGCAGTCAACCGCACGCTTCGAGGCTCCTCCGGCCTCGGCCCCGTCGGTAGCGCCCGCACAGCCCGCTCCCTCCGAAGGTTTACAGATTGAAGGTAACAGCAGCTTGTATGGCGAAGTTTCGACCTCCAATGTGGAAGTCGAAGCGGTCGCGGGCCTCGAATCGACCAGCATCAGCACGGTGCAGGTGCAGGCCGAAGCCGAAGAAGAAGCAACTGGCGAAGATGCCGAAAAGTTGCCGAGCCGCTTTGCGATTTTGACCGGCGAAGGAACGCCCGTCGAAGCTCCTGAAAAGATTCGCCCGATGACGAACCTTTCGCAGATTATCGCTTTCGCCCGTAAGTTCGGTGCAACGGACATTTACCTGTATGCGGATCGTCCGGTGGTGATGCGCCAGTCGGGCGCGCTCTTTGTCGCCTCGGATGATGTCCTAGATCTGTCCCGCATCAATGAACGTTTGGACGAAGCTGCCAAGGGATTCTCGGACGGCTACAAGATTGTTGTCGGTAAGAACTTTAGCAAAACGATTGGCTTGGCCGGTGTCGGTCGCGCCCGTATCACGGTCACGTGGAACGGCACCAATCCGAGTGTTTCGATTCGCGTGATTCCGCAGGAATCGACGACACTCGAAAACTTGTACCTGCCGGCATTCTGCAACCAGTTTACGGAACTGAACAGTGGCCTTGTACTTGTGGCGGGCCCTGCAGCTAGCGGTCGCTCGACGACGATTTCCACTTTCGCCGAAACGATTGCAGCTAATCGTGATGTTTATATCCAGACGGTTGAAAAGCCTATTGAACGTGTGCTCCAGAATCCGCGCGGCGCCATTGCCCAGCGTGAAGTCGGCTTGCATGTGCGTTCGGGTGTCGAAGGTGTGGAACTTGCCATGCAGAGTGGCGCCGATGTCATCTTGTTCGACTATCTGGAAAATATGGATGAACTTGCAATGCTGTTGCGCGCATCCAATGCCGGCGCCTTGGTATTCGCCGTAACGGCGGGCAACAACATTCACGCTCTGCTTTCCCGTTTGCTTTCGTCGGTGTCTGCCGAAAAGCGTACGGCCTTTGCGAACTCGCTCGCTGAACAGCTCAAGGGAATTATCGTACAGCACTTGATTCCGATTGTGCAGAATCAGGGCCAGGTGCTGGCTGTCGAAGCTGCCAAGATGAATTCGACGATGGCGAACATGCTCCGCCGCGGCGAGATCTCGCAGCTTTCTGCTTCGATCAGCAGCCAGAAGGATCAGGGCATTTCGCTGGATGATTCTTTGCAGAAGTGCGTGGAATCCGGTTACATTGAAGGTGCCGAGGCTTGGAAACGCGCCTGCGACAGTCGCCGTTTTGCCGCTTACAGGGCTCAGAACTAAGGGGATATTATGGCTACAGAAATTGAATCTTTGCTGGAATATACGCTGAATGTGGGCGCCTCTGAATTGGTGATTACCGAAGGTGCTGCCTCTGCGGTACGCTTGGCGGGTAAGGTTTGTGCCATTCCCGATGCTCCTGCGGTTGAAACGGGTTCCCTTCGCAATTTCTTGAATTCTATGGATGGCGAATCGGGTACGGTCAT
This sequence comes from Fibrobacter sp. UWT2, assembly GCF_900142545.1. Taxonomy (NCBI): domain Bacteria; kingdom Pseudomonadati; phylum Fibrobacterota; class Fibrobacteria; order Fibrobacterales; family Fibrobacteraceae; genus Fibrobacter; species Fibrobacter sp. UWT2. Next base: position 227,158 of record NZ_FRBF01000003.1, read on the forward strand.
GGGCGGCCCCTGGTGCGGCTCCAAGTGGCGCGTGCATTATAACCGTACGGCTTTGGGTAGCTCCGCTATTTTCCGCCCGGTACTCGATGAATGCCCGGACTTTACGGCGCTGGGCGTTCCCGAATCCATGATGAACTTGCTCGGAATCCGCTCGGGCCTGGTGGTCTTTAGTGGCCCTGCCTGCAGCGGAAAGACGACCTCTGCGACGGCTTATGTGTCGGCTCTTTGCCAGTCGGGCATTATGCGTGTGAGTCTGTTGGATCCTGATGCCGAAATGCCTGTAAAGCGCGGCGACAGCTTGGTGCTTGAAAATTCTACGGGAACGATTCCCGAAAAAATGGAACAGGCGCTCCGCAGTGGAATCGACTTGATTTGGCTCGGTAATTTCGAAGGCCAATCGCTGATTCCGGTGCTGCGTGCTGCTGAAGCGGGTGCCCTTGTTGTGCTTACGGTGACTGCCGGTAATGCGGTGGGCGCGCTCGATGCTTTGCTTTCTTCGGAATCACTTGAAAACCGCGATATGGCATGCAATATGCTCGCTTCTGTACTGAAGGCTGTCGTGGTGCAGCGTTTGTTGCCGGGTGCCCAGGGCGTTGTGCCTGCTTGGGAAATCCTTTACGGCACGCAGAACGTGGCTTCTAAAATCCGTAGTGGCGAACATTACACCTTGCCTTCGATTATTGCGGCTTCCGCTTCCGAAGGCATGATGCTTATGGATGACTGCTTGGCGGAACTTGTAAAGGCGGGCTATGTATCTCAGGAAGATGCAATCCGCGTGGTTTCGAATCCGGCTCGCTTAGGGTAATTCGTGCGGAATGGGTTAGGCAAATTTGTCGCGGCGATTGCGCTGTGCGCAACGTGGGCTTTCTCGGGCGAGAATGCCGCATCAAAAGGTGCACCGTCTCTAGATTTGCTGAAGGCGTCTGCTGATTCTATTGCGAGTGCGACCGCTACGGATTCCTCAAAGGCGAATTCACTCAAGACGGTTCTCTACTTGGGTGGCGGTGAGCGTTCTCCCTGGTTCCAGCTGGGCGTGCTTTATGCTATCGAAGAGTACGGCATCCCTGTAGATTCCGTGGTGGCGACATCTTGGGGCGCATGGATTGCTTCTTTGTGGACGCGAGGCGTTCCCCTGGATGATATCCAGGTGCTGATGCTGGATTCTACTATCGCACCCTTTGTGGGTCATGATCTTACGGCTGCAGAAAGCGAATATGGCTATCAAAAGCGAGATGCTTATGAAATGCCGATTTCGCTGTCGGGAATGCCTTCGATCAGATCCCGCTACAGTGTGGTGATGGATACTTCCCGCTCGATTCACGTCGAAAAGAAAGCTCTGACGATGGATTCCATGCAGGTGGTGCGTGCCCTTGCAAAGCTGCGTTTTCAAGAAAGCCTTTACCGTCAGCGACAAAATGCCCGCATCCCATTGTCGCTGCAGTCTTGCGAATCGGGAAAGCCCGTTGTCGTCGAAAGTACTATTCCGCAGGTGATTGCTTCGCTCCCGCTCTGGGGACAAGATTCTGCAGGAGTGTCTGGCGAACTTTGCCCTTATTACGCCTTGCCTATCGAAGACAATGCGCGAGAGCTTTCGATTATCGTCGTGTCTGATCCGTTGCGTGCACCTATCGTGGGCGATGAACGGATGCGCTTGATCAAACAGCATGCTGGCGAAATTCTTGCGAGTCAGCCCGGCGTTATTGTTCGTGCCCATACGATTCTAGATACGAATCGTGCGGTTTGGATTCAGTCCGGATTTTCTTCTTTCGAAAAGCAACTGTCCAGTTTCAAGATCTTGAATGGGCGCCGTCAAGATTATTCTGCGGGCCGTATCTCGGCGAAACCTTGGTTCCGCTTCGAGCCTTCTTATAACGGTCTCTCTTCCGAGGTGCAAAATGCGGTGAAGGCTTATTGGGTGGAATCCGATACGGCAATGATCGCTCCCGAGAATTTCGCCTTGGATTTGCTGCAGAATCCTGCTTACGATTCCTTGCGTTTAGATATGCAGCCTAGCGGTAATGTCGCTGTTGAAACGGCGGTACATCCGACGCTGGACCTTGCTGCGGGTGGCTTTGGTTCCAATATGATTGGCCCCAACGCCTACGCCGAAGCGACGGTGCATTATGTGGACCATGTCGAAATTGAGTTGGTCTTGGCTGGCTTCTGGGGTGGAAATTCCTACGGAATTCGCCCGCGCCTGAATATTTCAAAGTTGTGGAACCGCCATTGGGATTTGCAATTTGGCTACGATTACATGAAGCTGGTTCCGCTGAAGTCTTATAACCGCAATATCAATCGGGGACTTCGTATAGAATCTGAAGAACGCAGTGACTTGACGATGAACCTGTTGTATACGGTGGACCGTTTCCAGCGGGTTTCGGCGGAGTTTATGTTTGGTTCCAGGTACTATGACCTGGATACGGCTTACTATGGCGATCGTGTCATCAAGACTTATCCCGTGTCGCCTATGCTGCATTACCGCTACTTGAATGGCGCTGACGACAACTGGTTTGCTGATGACGGCTACGTTCTGAATGTCTGGGGTGGCTTTGAATCGATTGGCTTTGATGATGGCATTATCGATGTGGTGCCCATCTACTGGAAGCTTCTAGCCGATGCCCGCTATACGATTTCGCCGGTGCGTTTCGTGACATTGAATGTGGCTGCTGCTGGCGCCATTGAACGTTACCACGACGAAGGCCACGGTTATGTTTCGCCTAAGTCCATCGGGAAGGCTCCTCTGGATGTTGCGTACCGTCAGCATGCCGCGGCAACGCCTTGGTCTACCGAATGGTACCATCCGGAACTTTCATCTCATGAATATGCAATGCTGCGGTTTAACGGAGGCTTGCACGGGAACTATCTAGGCGCTTGGTTATTCGGTGCCTACTACCACGACTTCGAAGGCAGCCCCGAAGCGGAATTGGACGAAAACAAATTCGTGTTTGAACCGGCTCTGCGTTTTGCATACCGCTCGGTCACCGCTTATGCGGGAATCAGCCGTATCGTAGATTACGGCACCTTTGGTGATTTGACTCATTTGAGCGGATACAATTACTTTATCCGCATCGGAAACTATAGCTTTTAATTGCTGCTTTTAAATGGCGAGCGGCATCCAGGGCTTGACTTCGTTGACTGAAATCAACTTGCCCTGACGCTTGCGGCGAATGGCTGCGGCTGCAATCATGGCACCGTTGTCGGTGCTCAGGCTGCGTTCCGGAATGCAGAACATGATTCCGTGCTTATCGCAGTAATCTTGCAGGCGTGTGCGGAGCCATGCGTTGGCACTTACGCCACCGCCGACCACGAGAGTCTTCATCTTGGTCTTTTTAAGGGCGGTAATCGTCTTGGTCACGAGGCTATCGACAATCGCATCTTCCAGGGAGGCGCAAATGTCGCCGATGTTCTTCTGAATGAATTCAGGGTCGTGCGTTTCGGTGTAACGCAGTACAGCCGTTTTCAAGCCGCTGAAAGAAAATTCGCAGTTGTCGTGCACATGGAGGGCGCGCGGAAAATCCACGAATTTGCGGTTGCCGTCTTTGCCGAGGCGGCTGATGGTAGCACCTGCGGGGTACTTGAGGCCTAGCAGCTTACCGCACTTGTCGAAAGCCTCGCCGGCGGCATCGTCGCGGGTGCGGCCGATACTGGTGTACTTAAAGCCAGGTTCTTCGAGCACGAGTTCCGTATGTCCGCCCGAAACGGTAAGCGTCAGGAACGGCGGCTCGATTTCGGGGTGCGTGAGCCACGCGGCGGCCAAGTGGCCTTCCAAGTGGTTCATGCCGTAGGCCGGAATTTGCAAGTCGCGGGCGAGGCCCTTTGCAAAGCTTGCTCCCACCAGAAGCGGTCCCATAAGGCCCGGACCCGTCGTGTAGGCGATTGCATCGATATCCTTGAGTTCGATGCCAGCTTCCTTGACGGCTGCTTCTGCAATCGGCGAAATCTTTTGCAAGTGCGCACGTGCAGCGATTTCAGGAACCACGCCGCCGTAAAGGGCGTGTTCGTCAATCTGACTGTAAAGAGGATTCGAAAGAACTTTTACGGGATCGTCTTGCAGAATGGCGCAGGCGGTTTCGTCGCAGCTGGATTCAATTCCAAGCCAAATCATGGTGCAACCTCTTCGAGAGAGTCCGCGGTAGCGACAGGCTTGGTTTCTTTCTTGCGGAGCGTCACCTTTTCGGGTTTCAGCTGGATAGCCTTGATTGCCATTTCGCGGTTGATGTGGGCCGGGAGCGTGAGCTTCACCGTCGGAGAAAGACTGTCTGCGTCTTCGATGGCGAATCGGTTGTATTCCATCACCAATTCAATGTTCTGGGCGGTAATAGAGTCAAGTACCTGTTCGCCACCCGTGATTTCCACGGAAAGGCTCTTGGGCTCCAGGGAATAAACTTGTCTGTCGAAGAATCCGATGAGGCTTACGGGGATACTGTCGTAAGTGCGGCTGCTCATCTTCTGGATGTTCACCGAAATCTTGACCGAGGAATCGCTCGGCGAAACGAATGCCGGCAGGTTGCTGAAGTCCAGCGGAATGGTGAATTCCTGGCTGGCGTGCAAGGTGTCAAAGAAAGAAGAATCGGTCGGAATATCGATGATGCGGGTAAGGGCGTTGCGTGCGCCGGACACCAACAGCTCTTCAGGGGAAATCGCAGGCTCGTCGGCAATCAGGTAGCCTTGGGCCGCCGTAAATGTGGCGACGGATTTAATGGGAACGTTTCTTGTAATGCGGGTATCAATATCGAGGTCTACGAACAAAAGCTGATTTTCGGGTTCCACGAAGTGAATGTCCGGGAATCCTGCAGAAACAAAGTTCTTGCTGTCCAGGTGAATGCGCTTTGCACCCAGTTCGGCTTGCTGCAGGTCTACTACCATGGCAATGGAATTTTGTTTGGGATCGTTCACGATGTTGTTCAAACGAATCAAATCCCAGGACTTGCCTTCGACGGTAATGTGCAGGGAGTGGGGCGGTTTCGAAGCAATCGCCATTGTTTCGGGAAGTTTAACAAAGTTCAAAGGGACACTCACCGAAAGCTGGAAATCCTTTTGAGATATGACAAGAAACCAGAGGGCGATGCCAAATATCAGTGCGGTTATTTTTAGAACGATGTTTCCCATAGAACTCTCGAATGACTGTCTAAAATTTAGTTATAATTCACCCTGTGTTCGGACAACTAGGCTATTTAATATCGGAATCTTTTCGCGGAATGCGGCAACACCGTACGGTAATCCTTCCGTCGTTTGCCACAATCTTCCTGTGTTCCCTGCTTCTGTCGGCTTCCTTTACCGCTTTCGGGGCGGTGATGCGGATTCTTTCCATGGAAAAGAACCTGTATGCCCTTGAAGCCTTCCTGCCGGAATCTGTAGGCGAAGATTCTCTGACGGTCATCCAGAATCGCCTGGAACATACCAAGTTTATCGATTCGGTGACTTTTGTGAGCGCCGATTCCGCCTTAGCCGATTTCCGCAAGCATTTTTCGGGCGAAATGCTGGACCTTGTAGAAGGTAACCCCATTCCGCCGTTCTTCAGGGTCACCCTAGTTGAAGACCATAAAAATCCGGCCACCCTGATCGAAGTGAAAAACAATCTTTCCCGCATGGACTTTTTCGAAGAAGTGCAGGCTCCGGTGCAGTGGGTCGAAAAAATTTCGGCCTGGAAGTTCCGCATGCTGTTCTGGCCCATTTGCGTCAGTGTTCTGCTGCTGTTTACCCTTTCCTTGATTATCTGCAATTCCGTAAGGCTTTCGCTTCTTTCTCGCAGGCTCCTGGTCGAAAATATGAAGTATGCGGGCGGTAGCCATTTCTTTATCGAATTCCCGTTCGTACTGCAGGGAGCGTTCCAGGGTGTCGTGGGTAGCGGTCTTGCCGTTATTTTGCTCGCGGTCGTTTTAAACTCGGTGGCGGATGCGTTCCCCATTGTGGCTGCGAACCTGACTGGCCTTGGCTCTTGTCTTGCCTTAGTGGTCCTTCTGGTGACGGCTCTTTCGGGCTATTTCAGTTACCGTACGGTGCGCGGGTTCCTTTCGATCAAGCGCAATGAACAGGATTAACGATGCGGCTTGTGGTTTTGCTTTTTTGCCTGTTGCTGGGGGTTGGCGCCGAAAACGCCTACGCTAAGCCTGCCGCAAAAAACACCAAGAGTGCTCCGGCAAAATCCGCTCCTGCCAAAAAATCGACGAAGGCCACGACAAAGTCTGCGTCCAAGTCTTCTGCGACAAAAAAGACTGACGCCCAGATTAACGAGCAGAAAAACGCCCTGAAAAAGTTGGAGTCGGACTTGGCTAAAAAACGCCAAGAGCTGGCGCTCCTCGAAACCGAAGAGAAAGGCGTGCTGAATACGATTTCGATTCTCGACCAGAACTTGAACCAGACCCGAACTTACCTCTCGGAACTCTCCAAGAGCGAAGTCATGCTGGAACGGGCTCTTGTACAACTTTCTGCAGACATTGATTCCTTGGACCGCAGAATCGAGACTCGCCGGGAAGCCATGAAAAAGCGAATCCGGACGCTCTATGTCAGCGGCCGCAACAGCGAGGCAAGAGTCCTATACGGCCTGCTTACGCAACAAGGGAACCCCGACCGCCAGGTGTATTGGGTGCACCATATTCTGAACCAGGACCAGCAAGAAGTAGAAGTCCTGCAACAGCTGGTGCAAGAACGGGATGAAAAGAAACAAATGGAATCGGCTCACTTGGACGATCTTAAACAGATGCGTTCCAAGAAGGCTGCCGAAGAAAAGGGCCTAGTTTCCCAGATGAGCGGCCAGGAAAAAATGCTCATGTCTTTGAAGCATGACCAGAACATGCAACGCCGCGCCCTGAAGGAATTCGAACAGAACCAGAAGACCATGCTGGCCCTTATCAAGAAGCTCGAAGAAAAGCGTAAAAAGGAAATCGAGCAGGCCAAGAAAGACGAGGCTGCTCGCAAGGCCAAGGAAAAAGCCGGCAAGGATAAAAAGAAGGACAAGAAGACTCCGACCAAGACGGTGGAAAAGCCGAAGGTCACCGTGGCTGAATCGGTAAAGGGCCCCAAGTGTACGCCGCTGAAGGGTGATGTCATCAGTAATTACGGTTTGCAGGAACATCCGGTGCTGCATATTATGACGCGTAACCTGGGCGTCGAAATCCGCGGAAAACGCGGCGCTGCCGTTCGTGCCGCCGCGGCGGGAACGGTGGTGATGGTGGCCGAAATTGACGGCCGCGGCCCCTCTGTCATTATTGAACATGAGGGTGGAACTTACTCCGTTTATGGTCACCTTGCGTCAATTCGTGTGCAAGAAGGCAAAGAAGTGCGAAATTGCGAAGAAATTGGTGAAGTGGGCGATGTTGCCTCTCTAAATGGAATTAAATTGTACTTCCAAGTGAGCGAGGGTACACAGACCGTGGACCCCTTGCAGTGGTTGAAACAGAAATGATCGAATATACTTTACATGGTCCTGCCTCTCAAGAACGCGCCCGTATCCGGGTGATGTCTGCGCTCCGCGAGAACCGCTTTCCCCAGGCGATTTTGATTGATGGTCCTGCAGGAATCGGCAAGAAATGGCTCGCCATGGAAATTGCGAAGTCGCTTCAGTGTACCGATCCGAACATGCGCCCCTGCGGTCATTGCTTTGGATGCCGCATGGCCGACGATAGCGGTGCCACCGACGGTTGGGTGGTCCCCATGGAAGCCGACGAGGCCCGCGCCCGCAGTTCCGATGACGTGGCTCCGGGCAGCAAGGCGAAAACCATTGAAGACTTTAAAAAGGCCTACATCGAAGAAATTCAGAAGAACCCGTACCGTGTCGATATCTTTTCGGCGGGAGCCTATATCTCGGTAGACCTGATTCGCTCCATGACATCTAGCTTTGCTATGAAGGGCGACCGTATTCGCACCATTATTATTGCCGAAGCGGACCGCATGAACGAATCGGCGGCCAACGCCTTCCTCAAGACTCTTGAAGATGTTCCGGCAAACACCTACTTTATCTTGACGACGAGCTCCCGCGAAAAGATGCTCCAGACCATTCGTTCCCGCTGTCTGGCACTGCATCTGTTGCCTCTTTCCGACGACGAAGTGCGGTCGGAAGTGCTACGGGTAGCCGGCGAAGAATTTGACGAAGCGTCCCTGACGGACGATGTGATTGGACTTGCGGTCGGCTCTCCGGGCAAGGCCCTTTACTATGCGGAACATGCGAAAGCCTGGTGCAAGTTGGCATCTGATTTCGTTGTATTCTCCTTGCGCGGGAGCTATACGGAACTGTTCATGCAGCTAAAGGAAACGTCGCTCGACGAAGCCTACGACGCCAATCGCTTTTTGGAAGTGCTTTCGTTCTTGCTGGCGGACTTGCTGCGAGAACAGGCGAATGCGCCCTTGCGCATGCCCGAAACCACCACGGCCGTGGGGCTTTCGAACTTCCCCCGTGTAGATGCGACTGCTTTGGAACTGGCCCTTGTGGCGGTACAAGAAACCATGTCTCGAATCGAGTCGAGACGAGTGTCTGCATCCATGTGCCTGCAGAACCTTTCCCTGAAACTTTTCGAGGGCTACAAGTAAATGACCGAGGCGCAGGACGAAATCATGAACGAACACCTGGCTTCGGCAATGTCGAAAAGCCTTCGCGTTCCCCATGTGGTGGCGCGTTTCCTGGTGTCTCGTGGAGTTCGTTCCGTGTCCGAAGCGCACCGCATGCTGTGTGGTAACGCAGGCGATGTGCTGGATCCGTTCCTGATCAAGGGAATGGATGCTGCCGTGGCTTGGCTCTTAGATGTCCGCGAAAAGCACGAAAAGATTTTTGTCTTTGGCGATTACGATCTGGACGGCATGTCCGCTGTAACGCTTATGACACGCGCATTGGCCGAACTTGGTATCGAGTCCGATTGGCGACTCCCGAACCGTTTTGGCGATGGCTACGGCCTTTCGTCTTCGGCCGTCGAAGAAATGCACCAGGCGGGCGCCCGCTACGTGATTACGGTAGATACCGGCATCACGGCAAATGCAGAAATTGCGCTGGCCAAGCAATTGGGCATGTCGGTGTTGGTCATTGACCATCACCAACCTTCGGGCGACGGCCTCCCGGAATGCGACGTTCTATTGGATCCGCATCAAGAAGGCGATACCTACCCGAATCCAGAACTCTGCGGTGTCGGTGTATCTTATAAGTTTATTTGCGCTCTGTACTCTAAGCTTTCTCTGCCGGAACCGACCAAGTTCCTGGACCTGGTAGCCTTGGGCACCTTGGCCGACTTGGTCTCTATGACGCCTGAAAACCGCGCCTTTACTAAGGCGGGTCTTAAGTCTATTGAAAGCAGCCATTGGCCGGGCCTGCAAGAAATGTACAGCAACTTGATGAAGGGCCACGGCAGCGTGGGTGGCATCGATGTGATGTACAAGTTCGCCCCGCTCCTGAATGCGCCTGGCCGTATGGAACGCCCGGATCCGGCTCTCAAGCTTTTGCTGAGTCCGAACATGGCTACGGCCAACGCCCTGATGGCGGAACTGCGTGAATGGAACAGCAAACGCAAACAGAAAGAAGCGGAAATTACCGAGATGGCTCAGTCGCAGATGACTGCCATGTATGGCGAAAACCTTCCCACGGTAATTGTGGTGGCTGGTAACGATTGGCATGTGGGCGTCATTGGAATTGTGGCGGCTAAGCTCGCGCAGGAATACCACCGCCCTACGGCAGTGCTTTCCATTCAAGATGGTGTGGCTCATGCTAGCGCCCGTGCGGTACCTGGCTTTAACTGGCACAAAGCCTTGTTTGAATCTCGCGATTTATTTGACCGTTGGGGCGGTCATGCCAACGCCGCGGGCTTCTCCCTTCCGGCCGATAAAATCGATGAACTCCGTAAGCGTCTGGAAGTTTCTGCCGCAAGCCAGAACTACACCGGAGCAGAGGAGTGCGAAGGCGAGGCTGCTCCTTGTTCCTACGACATTTGCATTTCGCTCAATGAACTTGTGGTCGAAGCTTCGCAGTATATGTCGCCCCGTGAATACGGCGCCGGCAATGCTGCAAACAAAAACCAACTGATTTCCATTCTGGATTTCATCGATCTGCTGGAACCCTTTAGCGGAAACTTCCCGTACCCGACGTTCCGCGCCGATAACGTCAAGGTGCACCGCCTTCGCGAACTCAAGGGTGGACACTTGCAGATGGATATTTCCCAGGCGGGAAGTCGCGTGTATCCGGCCATCGGCTTCGGGCTTCGCAAGTTCAAGAGTTTGCTTAGCAAGCCCGTATCGGTTATCTTTGAACCGACCTGGAATTATTTCAACGATCGCAAATCCTTGCAGCTTTGCATCAAGGCGATTGAACCTTATACAGAACCTTCCACCGTCAACAACTAGGATTTAAACAAATGCGCAACCTGCCGATCTATTTCTTGATTCTGGTTTTTGCGGGGCTCATGTTCGCCCTATCAAGAGTTCAGCTCTATACTCCGGTGATTACCGTAGAGCCTGAACCGACGCCGGTTTTGCCCGATGACGGTTTCCTGGGCCGTATGGAAATGCCGTCGCTGGATGATATCTATGTGCTTGACAATTCTGCCGGCCGCGACTTGGTGAAGTTCGAAAAATTCCTGAAAGGTCGCGCGGCGAGCCTTCACTTTGCTTCTGCTGCTTATTTCAAGGCGAACCGCAAGAATATTCACAAGGATTCTAACGCCTTCATGGGAATCAAGCTCACGCTGGATTCATTGGGCGCATTCTCTCCCGAAATTCTTTTCACCAACGTGAACGACGAAAATTTTAAAGGCCTGGTACTTTCGCAGATCCAGGCCTATTGGCGTTACCCGCGCAGCGAACAGGGAAAGTTCGTGGCTTGGGTTCCCTTCGTGTGGAAGAACCACTAATGTCATGCCGAACTTGGTTCGGCATCAGCATAAAATTATTTGCTCTTGAGAATCGCCAGCAATTCGGCGGTTCTTTTTTCAATCAAGATAAAGGCTTCGAACATACGGGCTTCGCGCCACTTGACCAGATACTTGGCCTTCCATTCTTCGGCCACTTCTTCGGGGTCTTCGTGGTGGGACTCGTTGCGGTACCATTCTTCCTTCTTGATTTCCTTGATCATGTCGCCCATTTCGGCGGCAGGCTGCAAGGAACCCTTGCAGAGCAGAAGGGCGCGCAGGTTGTCGAGCAGGATTTCGTCGGTGGGATTGTCGGAGTCATCACGAGCGCAATCCCAGATTTCGCCGCGGTGGCGTTCCGTCCAGCCCATCAGGTGCTTTTCGGTTTTCTGGAGTTCACCCTTGGCGAGCTTTTCTTCGACTGCTTCGCGAGGATAGTAGATGCTGTTCGGGTAGAATTCAATCATAATGGCTCCCTGGTTTGCCGTAAATGCCCGGGGCGGGACTTGAACCCGCACGAGGTTGCCCTCAAGGGATTTTAAGTCCCCAGTGTCTACCATTCCACCACCCGGGCTCGGGCGTGGCCTAAATATAGTAAAAGAGTGCAAGGGAAGAATGCGCAAAAACTTGTTTCTGGCTTTTTCTAAATTAAAACCTATGAAACATCTTGCTTTTATCTTCGCCTTATTTCTTGCAGCACCGCTTTTCGCCTACGATGGCGATATGGATACCTACCACGAATTTAAGGAAGATCTTTCGCTTGCTCGCGATGGCTACGTTGCATGCCTCAATATGGCGATGGAATCCGCTAACGAAAGCACCGAAGGTTCCTTGGAAGGCTGGTTCAGCTTGCGCGATAAGGGTGGCGCCCGCTCCTGGATGCAGCTTGATTTCGAAGCCCCTACGTTCAAGTTTCTGAAGATGGAAGAAGTTCCTTACGGCTTCAAGCTGAAAGGCTCTCACGGCCCGTACAAGATTGACGCTGAAGTCCGAGTCGTTACCCGCGATACCGACATCTTCTATGATGTTAAATACAACAAGGCGAGCAACGCCGCCGGCAAGGAAATCTTCGGCGAAGTCTTCCGCAACGACCGTGTCGTTTTCTACGACGAAAGTACGCCCTGCAAGCGCAAGGCAGTCACCTGCATCAACGAATATTCCCGCGGCACTTTAGGTAAATAAAAAAGGAACCCTTTCGGGTTCCCTTTCTATAATTTTTCTCAAAGCAGCATAGCTGCGACCTCATCGCTCAAAGCGACTGTAGGTCGCGTGCTCATACCTACTTGATGATGAGCATCGAGTCGTCCCAAGCCTCTCGTGAGACTCCGCACCTATGGTGCGGGAGAAGGGTTTTATACCCTTCGTTCGTCGAACGAAATCGTTGTTTTTAGAGATGCGCCAGCCTATGGCTGCCGCAGCTCTTAACAAGGATTTGGAGGCGTAGCAAAAATGGAACCTTTGCAGGTTCCATTTTTAATCTCGTTATATGTTAATCGTTTATTTAACGATTAACATAGATTCATCCCACGCCTCGTGCTTTTCGAGGCCGAGGAGGTTGGCCGTCGTAGCAGCGATGTTGGAAAGACCCCAGTCGCCTTCCTTGAGGCCGAGCTTGCCGCCCGTTACGTTATCGTAAAGAATGCACGGCACCTTGTTGAGCGTGTGGCTCGTCTTGGCCTTGAAGGAACCGTCCTTGTTGACCTTCGGCATGCCGGTCTTCTTGTCGATTTCGTACATTTCGTCGGCGTTACCGTGGTCAGCCGTGATGATAGCAACACCACCGAGGGCGTCGATCACCGGGAGGAGTCGTGCGAGGCCGATGTCCACAGCTTCGATAGCCATCGTAGCAGCGCGGAAGGAACCAGTGTGGCCCACCATGTCACCGTTCGGGAAGTTGCAGCGGAGCGTCTGGTACTTGCCGCTCTTCAATGCTTCGATCATGGCGTCGGTGATTTCGGCAGCCTTCATCCACGGGCGCTGTTCGAACGGAACAACGTCAGATTCAATTTCGAGGTAGGTTTCGCCGTCGAACTTGCTGGAACGGTTACCATTCCAGAAGTAAGTCACGTGGCCGTACTTCTGCGTTTCGGAGCAAGCGAACTGCTTGACGCCCGTTTCAGCGAGCCATTCGCCGCTAGTTTCCTTGATGGCCGGAGGCGGAACGAGGAAGCGGTTCGGGAGCTTGAGGTCGCCGTCGTACTGGAGCATGCCAGCGTAGCAGACGTGCGGGAAGCGCTTGCGGTCAAATTCGCTGAAGGATTCTTCTTCGAAGGCGCGGGTGATTTCGATGGCGCGGTCGCCACGGAAGTTGAAGAACACCACGGAGTCGCCGTCGTTGATGGTGCCGACCGGCTGGCCGTCCTTGGCAATCACGAACGGCGGGAGATCCTGGTCGATAGCCTTGGTTTCGCCACGGAGAGTTTCGATAGCCTGGGTGGCGTTGTCGAAGTAGCGGCCTTCGCCGAGCACGTGGGTCTTCCAGCCGAGTTCCACCATCTTCCAGTTTGCGTTGTAACGGTCCATGGTGATCTGCATACGGCCACCGCCGCTAGCAATGCAAACGTCGAATTCCGGGCTGCGGAGTTCGTCGAGGAACTTTTCGAACGGGCCAACGTAATCGAGTGCGGATGTTTCCGGCACGTCACGACCGTCGAGGAGGATGTGCACGCGGACCTTCTTGAGGCCTTCCTTCTTGGCCTGGGCAACCATGGCTTTCAGGTGAGAAATGTTGGAGTGAACGTTACCGTCGCTGAAGAGACCGATGAAGTGGAGGACGGTGTTCTTTTCGCGGGCGTTGCCGGCGATTTCCTTCCAAGCGTCGCGGCCGAAGATGTCGCCGGAGACGATGGCGTCCTGCACGAGGGCTGCACCCTGATTGTACACCTGGCCAGCACCGATAGCATTGTGGCCCACTTCGGAGTTACCCATGTCTTCGTTGGTCGGCATACCCACGGCGCGGCCGTGAGCCTTCAGGAGCACGTTCGGGTACATCTTGAAGAGGTTGTCGAGAGTCGGGGTGCGGGCGGCCTTGATGGCGTTGCCTTCGACCTTATCGGTGATACCAAAACCATCCATCACGATGGTTACGACCGGTCCCTTGATGCCGGGGAAGTTGGAAAGTTTCTTGAGCATGTTTTACTCCATGTTTGAATTTACGCGGGTAAATTTAGTAAAAGGCGAGCGCAGCGACAAAACAACTAGTTGTTTTGGCATTGCCGAGCCGTACTAAATGCGCTCCGAAGGAGCGCCAAGATAGAAAAAAGGCTCCCCTTGGGGGAGCCTTTAAACTTGGTTTTGAACCAGATTACTGGACTCTGTAAAGTCTCACAGTGAGGTTGTAGTCGCCGTTGTTTCCTTCGACAGCATCAACGATGGCGAATGCATAGAAGCCCACGCCAGTGTCAGTGTTGTAGCCCGGAGCCAGAGCGACGTAAATCTGGTTGGAGTTTTCGATCATGGTGGCAAGGGAGTTGCCCGTACCGGTGCTCTTGAACTTGAAGTCGCTCACGTAGGCAGCGGCAGGAACGCGGTCAGCGTTCAGGTCTTCCGGCCACATATCCACTTCGTAGTCGTCGGTGTACGGCGGAAGGTCGCCGTTGTTGATCGGAGCGAGAGAAACGGTTGTGCTGGTGGCGGTGAGTTCCGCATTGCCGTTAACCTTAGCCTTGGCGAAGACGATGTCGCCAGCAGTGCCTGCAGTGCAGGCGGCGAGGTTCAGGGCCGGAGCGAGGTTCGTAGACAGGTCAACTTCGCAATAAGTCATCACGACTTCCTGCTTGACCGGTTCCGGTTCCGGCTCCGGTTCGTCAGACTTGCAGAAGTACGGATCGCGAGTGAACGGGATCAGCACGGTGCTTTCGAATTCCTTGTCGCCATTCTTTGCCTTGACGGTGACCATAAGGTTGTAGGTACCGCAAGCGGTAAAGCCTGCGTCCTTCATGTCGATGGACACGTCAGCAGAGGTCTTGGAGTTCAGGTTGATACCGGTGGTGGGGAAGATGTTCATGTTCGAATTGACGGTTACGCCAACAAGAGCATTTGCTGCATCAAGCACCTTGTAATCAATACCGGTGAATGCGATAAGGTCGTTATTTTCGTTTGTGGAGTCGACGGTAATGTCAAGACCGAAACGGCCGTGGAAACGCATAATGTCAGCAGATTCCGAAGCGTTGGTCAAAAGGCCTTCGCCGACAAGTTCGCTACTCAAGGTGATGTTGGCGTCCTGCTGGGTCGGAATGACAACCGGATCACCCGGCTTTTCCTGTCCGGGTTCGGTAGAAGACTTGCTATCGCTTCCGCATGCAATGAGTCCGAATGCGCCAAGGGCGAAAACGGAACCCACGAAAAGTTTCTTAAAATTCATGATCTTTCCTCATAAAAAGTTTTTCTGCCCTTGAAAATAAACAAAAAAGGCCGAAAATGCAAACAAAAAAGTGTAAATTTTGGCTAAAATGGGGCAAAAAACACGCTTTTTTGCGTAAAAAAGCGGATTTTCGTGATATTAATCTATTTCATGCTGCGAATGATGTCGCGAAGTCTGGCCGCTTCCTCGAAATCGAGGCGTGCGGCAGCCTCTTTCATCTGTTTTTCCAGGTCTTCCAGCTTGGATTGTGGGTCTGGATTCTTCGACTTCGCACGATGCGGAGCCTGCCCTGAGCTTGTCGAAGGACTCAGAATGACACTGTTGTCTCGTTTCGAGCCTCGTGTACCCTTCTTCTTCGTCTTGCTGCTCGGCTGCAGCGGTTCCATCGGGCGAATTCCGTTGCTGTCATCTTCGTAGTCGTCGTCGACAGAATCGTCGCCGATATCGCCTAACGGGTCGTTGATTCTCAGGTCGTCTTCCAACTTGCGGGTCACGGATTTTGGCGTGATGCCATGTTCTTTGTTGAACTCTTCCTGAACGGCTCTGCGGCGGGCGGTTTCGGTGATGGCCTTGTCGAGGCTGTCGGTCATGTTGTCGGCAAAAAGCAGTACGGTGCCGTTCACGTTACGGCTTGCGCGGCCCATCGTCTGGATGAGGCTGCGGTAGTTGCGCAGGAATCCTTCCTTGTCGGCATCGAGAATGGCTACCATGCTCACTTCGGGCAGGTCGAGGCCTTCACGTAGCAGGTTGATGCCGACGAGTACGTCGAATTCGCCGGTGCGGAGCCCGCGAATCAGTTCGTGGCGTTCGAGCGTCTTGATGTCACTGTGCAAGTAACGTGCACGGATGCCTGCTTCTACAAAGAAGTCGGTGAGGTCCTGCGCCATCTTCTTGGTGAGTGTCGTGACCAACACACGGTCGCCCTTCTTGACCACTTCTTCGATGCGGTACAGCAACACGTCCATCTGGCCCTTGATGGGGAACATCTCGATTTTCGGATCCAAAAGGCCGGTTGGCCTGTTAATTTGTTCGGTAACAACGCCGCCCGTTTTGGTCAGTTCGTAATCGCCGGGGGTGGCGCTCACGAAAAGCACTTGCTTCGGGTACATGTACTCGAATTCGGCAAAGTTCATCGGGCGGTTGTCGAGCGCGCAGGGCAGGCGGAACCCGTACTGCACCAGCGTGGTCTTGCGGCTTTTATCGCCTTCGGCCATGCCGCCTACCTGCGGAATGCTCACGTGGGATTCGTCGATCATCAAAAGCCAGTCATCGCCAAAGTAGTCGATGAGCGTAAAGGGGCGCGTACCCGGAGCGCGGTTTTCGATAATGCGCGAGTAGTTTTCAATGCCGCTGCATTGGCCCGTCTCGCGGATCATTTCCATGTCGTAGCGGGTGCGGCTGCTGAGTCGGGCCGATTCCAGAACCTTGCCTTCTTTGTCGAGTTCGGCGAGGCGTTCGGTGAGTTCCACTTGCATGCGCTGCAAAATGCCTGCGCGGCCTTCTTCCTTCGTCACAAAGTGCTTGGCCGGGGCAACTGTCATCTCGTCCAGTTCCTGAGTGACTTCGCCGGTGACAATGTTGAAGCGGCAGAGTCTGTCGACTTCGTCACCGAAAAGTTCAATGCGCAGCCCTTCTTCGTCGTAGCTGGGCTGGATTTCAATCACGTCGCCGTGGACGCGGAAAGTACCACGTTCCAAGCTGAAGTCGTTGCGGGTGTACTGAATGCGCACCAGATCGTGCAGAATCTTGTCGCGGTCGTAAACGTCGCCCTTCTTGATTCGCACCATCAAGTCAAAATATTCACTCGGGCTTCCCAAACCGTAGATGCAGCTGACAGAGGCAACGATGATGACGTCGCGGCGGGTCAGCAAATTCGCGGTGGCACGCAAGCGGAGCTTATCGATTTCATCGTTGATGCTAGCGTCTTTTTCGATGAATGTATCCGTGTGCGGAATGTACGCTTCGGGCTGGAAATAGTCGTAATAGCTGACGAAATATTCCACCGCATTGTGCGGGAAGAAAGCCTTGAATTCTTGGTAGAGCTGCGCCGCCAGCGTCTTGTTGTGCGTCAAGATTAGCGTGGGCTTACCCACGTTCTTGATGACGTTTGCCATCGTAAAAGTTTTGCCCGAACCGGTCACACCCAGGAGTGTTTGGAACTGGTCGCCGCTCTTGAATCCGTTCGTGATTTCTTCGATGGCTTTGGGCTGGTCGCCTGCAGCTCCGTAAGGGCTTTCCAGAATGAACTCCGCACGCGTCGGCGATTGGAATTGCTTGAGTTTTCCGGGCAGGCTCTGCTCGGGCGGTAGCGGTTTCGCTATCGGTTTCGCATACGGGTCCGGTGTAATGGTTTTGCGAGCGCGAGCCATAATTTGCCCTAGCTTCTAATCGTTATTCTGCTTCGATAGGCACGAAAGCGCTCTTGCTATCAAAGCCTTCAGGCAAATCCCAGTCGTCGTCCTTGGGCATGGCGGCAGCCTTCGGCTGGGCCGGTTGTGCAGACTGTGCGGGTACGGCCACGGCGGCAGGCTCCGAGGTAGAGCCTTCGGCAGGAGCACTCGGGGCGGCGCCGGCTACATTGGCAGAATCTGCGGGCGCGGCAGGTGCGGCGGCCGGCATGGGCAAGCTAATCATGATTCCGTGGGCGGCGATGTCTTCGGCGGCCGCGGCGTGTACCTGCGGCGGCGTGAATCCCGGAACTTCAATCCACGGGAGCGGGCGGCCTTGTTCGGCGCTACCGCCTGCGATAATGCTACCGGTCATCGGGTCAACGGTCAGCTGGCCGCGTTCGTTGGGAAGTACCAGCGGAACTTCGCCCGCGGCAAGCATCGAAATGTCGAGGAAGTCAATCTTTTCTGGCAGTCCCAAAATATCGATTTCTTTCTTCGCAAAGTCAGCCCACTGCGGAAGGCCGCCGCTTGCGCCAGCAATACGCGTGCGGCCCGATTTCAGCGGCTTGTTGTCGTCAAAGCCCACGTAGCTACCGATAGCAATCACGGAATCAGTAGAAATGCCGTTCTTCTCGTTCACGTAAGTCGGGAGCGCGCCGAGGAATGCCACGTTGCGGTAATCGTTGGTGGTTCCGGTCTTACCGAGGGCGGGGTAGCGCAGCGTAATGGCTTTATCCGGCGAGGTCACCGTAATGTGCGTGTACTGGCTGCGTGCTGTACCGTTGATGAACACGGAGTGCAACATCACGGCCATCTGCGAGGTAATCGTGTCGCCAAGAACCACCTTGCTTTCGCTCTTGTTTCTAAAGATCACCTTGCCGTCGCGGTTCTTGATTTCCTTGATGAAGCAAGGATCGGTCCAGTCCCCATCGAGGCACTTGAATACCTTGCCAGTTAAAAGCGTCTGGTAGGCTGTCGAAATTTCAGCCAGCGTAATGTCGTTCACGCCGAGCGGCATACTGAATACTTTCTGCAGCTTCTGGTGAATACCGATTTCTTTGGCAAAGCGTGCGTATTCGGCAAAGGACAAGGAACGTCTGTAATCGGGCCAGTAGCGCAGGTGTTCTGCATCCAGGTAATCGACTTCGCTATCCACCGGTTCGATCATGGTAGAAAGTCGCTTCATGTCGGCAAGCGTAAAGTTGTTGTACAGCACCACCGATTCGATAGGCGGAAGATCAACGGTCGGGTCGAGTTCCTGAGCCTGGCGTTCGCGCAAGATTTCGGAATAGCGCTTGTAGTTGTGCTTAATGAATCCGAGAGTCTTCGCATCTTTCTTGGACTGCTTCACGGCGATATCGTTAAAGGTTCCGTAGCGCAGGTTCAGCACGTCACGGGCTTTGTCGTCTTTACCTTCGAGCCTGTAGCGTTCGGCAAGGGCGTCGCGGGCCTTGGTGAATTCGATTTCGCGCTTGGTGTCTTCTTTCAGAATCAGACCGTACTTGTCGCGCAAGCGTTCAAAGAACTTCTTGGTGTCTTCGTCTTCGTGGCGAGCCATGTCGTTCACGGTGGCGATGTCGTTGAATTCTTCGAGCGACAGCTTGTCGAGCAAGTGTTCCAGAAGCCAGATACTTGCAATGTTTTCAGAACGCGTGGCAGACCAGGCGATGCTTACGACGTCACCCTTGTTCTTGTGGTCCGGGCGCGGGAAATAGAACTGGTTGGTGAACTGGAAAACGTTGAAGTCGTTTTCAAGCATGTCCAGGTAATTCCAATGGTACTTGAGGGCGAGCGCGTAAAGAATCGGCTTCCAGCTAGAACCCAGCTGTCGCACGGCCTTAAAGCTACGGTCGAATCCGGTGTTGTGGAAACCGCCCTGGCTTGCGATTACGTTGCCGTTCTGGATAGCGAACAGGGCGCCTTGCAGTACAGGTTCCGTTTCAATCTGGCAAGGGGCAAAGCCGTCTACAAGCTTATCGTCCATGATGCTCACCAAGAGGATTGCTCCCTTCTTGAGCTGCGGGGCCAAAATCTTGTTCACGTCGCCGCCGGCCTTTTTCGCGAAGTCCTTCACGGCGGCTTCAGAGACCAAGCCCTTGAGTTGGCCGAAGCTGAGCGTCAGAGCCTTAAGTCCGCCCTGGTCGTCGACCATGATGCTGTCTACAGTGCCGTATAGGTAGTCTCCCTTGCGCGCCGTCTGGGCGCGGTTAGCGAACTGTGCCTTCGGAAGAACAAAACCACCGAGCTGCATCTGGAGTCCGCTGATGTTTGCCTGCAAAGCGGTCTTTGCGGCGTTCTGGCTGCGGGCATCTACGGTCGTCGTAATCGAAAGCTGAGCCTTGCGCCAGTCTTCGATGCCTTCGGCTTCAAACTTTTTCTGGAAGAATTCGCCATCCAGCTTTTCTTCGATGCGGTCCAGCATGGTGCTCACGCTAAAGCGGAAGTTACCGTGGTTGAATTCCAGCGGCTTGGCGAGCGCTTCGCTCATATCTTCTTCGGAGATGTAGTTTTCTTCGACCATGCGGCCGAGTACATATTCCAAACGTTCCTTACCGCGGGCCAAGGCCTTCTCGCGGCGTTCGGCGCTGCGCTGAATGAACGGGTCGTAGTTGAACGGGCCCTTCACCGAACCTGCAATAAAGGCGCATTCGGCAAGCGTCAGGTCCTTGAGTTCCTTGTTAAAGAAGTACTGGGCGGCAATGGCCACGCCCTTTCCGGTACCCGAAACGTGGAACTGGTTCAGGTAGAATTCCAGGATGTCTTCTTTGCTAAAGTGCTTTTCCATGCGGAGCGCGTTAATGAGCTCCTTGCCCTTTTCCTTGATGCTTCGTTCTTCGCGGCCAAAAATGTTCTTGACGGTCTGCTGGGTCAGCGTAGAACCGCCCTGGCGCATGTGCCCGCTCTTGATGTTCGAAATCATGGCGCGGGTAAAGCCGTAAATGCTGAATCCGGAGTGTGTCCAGTAGCCGGCGTCTTCGGCTGCGATCAAGGCGTTCACGATATTGGTCGGAATGTCGCCGTAGGGCACGTACACGCGGTGGTTTGCGTCAAAGAAGGCGCCCAAAAGTTCTTCGCCGTCATTATAATAGACGCGAGTTTCGCCTGAAAGCACCTGCAGGATGGTGGAACGGTTGAACTGGTTGTCCGGATCCTGGGTCGGGAGGATCTTGAATACCACGATGTAGGCGGGAATACAGCAAATGAGTCCGACCAGCGCAAATGCGGCCGCGATTTTTAACACTTTGGATAAGAAACGCATGGTGAAAATTTAGAAAATTTGGTTTTTCGCTCCATGTAATGTAAAAAAAAGTGCCATTATGGGGCTAAATTTGCCATTTTTGCGTCTTTACCCTTGAAAAATTACCGAATTTTATCTAAAATTTGTGTCCCCAAGATGGGAAGATGGCCGAGCTGGCCGAAGGCGCGTCCCTGCTAAGGACGTATAGGACTTAATCCTATCGCGAGTTCGAATCTCGCTCTTCCCGCTGCAAAGACCCTCTGGAGCAATCCAGGGGGTCTTTTGCTTTTTATATTTTGGTCGTAAAGGAATCAAAAATGAACAACTTCCTGAAACTGTTTTTTTCTGGTGCGGTGCTGCTTTTGACGGCGTGCACGACGGATTCTGGTGAATCTAGTGTAGTTGATGATTTCGATGCAAGTGTTGTGTGCCCGGCTGAGGGGACAAACGCCTATGGCATGCCGAACCGAGGCACGTTTGTAGACGAGCGAGATGGTCAGGAATATAAGTACACGACTATCGGTGACCAAGTATGGATGGCCGAAAACCTGAATTACAATGCGGTGGGCAGTATTTGCCAGGGCAAGGATGAGTCAAAGTGTGAACTATACGGCAGATTGTATAGGTATACTTGGCAGGATCGGAATACAGGGCGTGATACCATAAATTGGGACTTTATTGATTCAGTGTGCCCGCCCGGTTGGCACTTGCCTAAATTGGCTGAATGGGAACTTTTGCAGTCGTATATGGGTGGAACGGATTCAATGGCTGTTGCATCAAGATTAAAGTCCGAAAATGGTTGGGAAAATAGCAACTGGGGAGCGGGAATAGATGCATGTGGCTTTTCTGTGTTACCTGCAGGATACTTTTCGTATGAAAGTTCAGTAGAGGGCAATTCTGCTTTTTTTCTTTCTGCTACAGCAGGATATGAAACTATGAATTATGTAGTTTCATTTGGAAAAATAATTGGCATTTTCCCTTATGGAGGCAGTTACACAATTCGTTGCATTAGAGATTGATATAGGGAAAAAATGGGAGTTTTTTTAATGCTGCTCGCCATAGTATCCGTTGTATTAAGGACTAAAAGCCCAATTTTCATGGATTTGCCCCTAAAAATCCGAAAAAAAGACCTCTTTAGGTCTTTTTTTACTTGATTTTTCTATTTTCAGAATGGATATTATAAGAAAAGATTTTTCAAGGAGCTTAAAAATGAAAGCATCAAGTTTTTTTGCTGGTCTTGCCTTGGGCGCTGTTGCTGCTATTGCCGCTTCTAAAAAACTCAAGGCCATGTGCGACGACGAAGATGATTCTTGCGACAACGATGCCGCTCTCAAGGATGCCGAAGACACCGTCCAGAGCCTCCGCAACTCTGCCGACAGCTTGCTGAACGATCTCAAGACCCAGACCGAAGCCAAGCAGACTTACGCTGCCCAGTGCGAAGATCTTAAGGACCAGCTTGCAAAGAAAGACGCCGAAATCAACAACCTGAAGAATGTCTGTGACAAGCAGGCCGGCGAAATCAGCAAGCTCGAAGCCGCTCAGGCAGGCTAATTAACCGCCAGATTTTGCAATTTATCCGATTTCCGGCTCGGGAATCGGAGTTTTTCTTATAATAAAGGTATATTTGACCCATGACAAAGTACCTTTTTGTTCTGACTAGTTCCCCGAAGGATTTTTTCTGTGAACAGACGCTGGTGGCGATTGCGTCGCTCCGTGTCCATAACCCGGGCGCCTTTGTGACGCTCTTGACCGACGACAAGACGGCGGCGACTCTCACTGGCCCGCGTGCGGTCCTTAAAGACGCGGTGGACGAACTCAAGGTACTCACCCTCGACGAAAAGTTTACGCCCATGCTCCGCTCCCGCTACCTCAAGACGGTCATGCGCAATGTGGTCGACGGCGATTTTCTGTACATGGATTCCGACATCGCCATCGTGGGTGACCTCTCGATTCCCGAAGAATGGAAAGGCGGCATCTATGCGGTGCTCGACTTCCACACGAATCTTTCGAAGGCGATTAACCGCAAGAAGGTTTTGAACAACGCGAAGATGATGGGCTTCTCGCCGATTCTGAACGACGAAATCTTTAACGGGGGAGTGATGTATGCAGCAGACACTCCCGAAGCCCGCAAATTTTTTGAGACTTGGCACGAACTCTGGCTCTATTGCGTGTCCAAGAATTTCCCCTACGACATGGCAAGCCTCGCCGAAACGAACTTCAAGTTCGGCTATGTGACGCAAAAGATGCCCGGCGGATGGAACTGCCAGCTGGCTTACGGTAACAGGTTCCTCCCGACGGCAAAGGTGCTGCACTTCTTCGGTTCGCGAATCATCGATACCCGAGGCCACAAGGTGCCTGCCAGCATGGACCTGTTCTTGCCCAAGATTTTACGCAAGGACTTCTACACGAACCTGAAGAACATTCCGGTAAAAGTCAACGCCGACAAGAGCATTACGATTAACGAGTACTACGATGACGTGATTGCTCACGCCAAGGAAGAATTTGAATTCCAGACCCGTAAGGTGGGGGCGGCGGGCGCCTACATTATTCGCAGCTACGCCTTTGCCAAATCGCTCGCCTGGATTTATAAGAAGATGCCGTTCCTCGTGTTCCCCTTGAGAGTGCTCGGAAAAATCCTCGGGAGGTAACGATGAACCTGCTTTTCAATCTGGTCGCAGTACAGCCGATTCATAGCGCCAAGTTCCATGGCGGCGGCTCTTACGGCGAAGTGATTTTCTGGGCGCTGGTCAAGCGCGGTGTGCAGTTTAGCTGCGCCTACGATAGCCGCAAGTACCTGGACCCGATGATTCTCGATGCCTGCAAGACGCAGAACATCCCGCTGTTCGACATTAACGAAAAAACGCCGCAGCAGATTATCGACGAAAATCAGATTGACACCTTTTACACCCCGCTTTATTCGCTCGAAAAAAAGTGGGACATTAACGTCAAGGATTTCGTGTTCACCTGGCATGGCGTACGTGCTCTCGAAATGCAGTACAGCTGGGCCGGTGTCGGTTTCGCCAAGAAGCTCGGGCAGAAGTTCGAAGCGTTGGTGCGTTACCGCGAAAGCTGGAAAAAACATTACTACAAGCCCAAGTACCAGGATTTGGCCAAGCGTATGGCCGAGGGCAAGGCCCGCACCATTACGGTAAGCGAACACAGCCGCGCTTCGATCAAGTCGTTCTTCCCGGAACTTCTGGATTTGGAAATCCCGGTATTCTACAGCCCCATGACGGCTTACGAACCTGAAGGATTCTTGCCGCCGGGAGTGGCTGCGAAAATGTATTTCTTGCTCACGAGCGGTGCCCGCTGGGAAAAGAATAACTTGCGTGCGGCTAAGGCTTTCGATGAACTGGTCGGCATGTATCAGTCGCAAGGCAAACCGTTTGATTTCAAGATGGTCATTACCGGGGCGGCAAACACCAGGGCGTATCTTCGTCACCTCAAGCATAAAGACCGATTTGTGCTGCTCGGCTATGTGGAAAATAGGGAACTGGAGTTCTTGCACCAGAACGCCTACGCATTTGTGTTCCCGAGCCTGAACGAAGGCTTTGGCTACCCGCCGGTGCAGTCCATGCGCTATGGCGTGCCTGTGGCCGCAAGCGGTACGACTTCCATTCCCGAAGTCTGCGGTGACGCGGTGCTGTACTTTGACCCATATTCCGTAAGCGAAATCAAGAACCGCCTGGTGCAGCTGCTCGATTCCAAAATTTACGACGAGTATGCGGCCCGCGCGCCTAAGCGTTATGTCGAGGTGAATACCCGCCAGACTGCCGATCTCGAAGAAGCGGTGAATTTCATTTTGAAGGTGTAATCGTGCGCTTTTTGAAAAATCCTTACCTTGCGATGGCGCTTGTGGCCCTGGTGGTACAGAGCGTACTGTTGATTTTCTTCTATAGCTTGCCCGATCCCTTGGGTCTTTCGATGTCTGAAATGTTCGAAGGCAAGACGCTTTGGCAGATTTTCATGGCTTTCGGTGCGGTGCTTGCGATGGCAGGCCTCTTCGGCTTTGCTCGCGCTCCGCGCGGTCTTGCAATTTTTTATGGGCTTTACTTTTTTGCTGCGGTAGCGGACTACGACGTTTTCCGCTTTTCGCACCAGCGCCTTTCTTATTCGTTTCTGCGTACTTACTTCCATATTTCAAATATTACCGATGCCACCACTGTTTCGACACTCGGTGGCGACTTGCTCGGGACGGTGCTTTGGGTAACGATGGTTGTCCTCTGCCTTGCGGGCGCAATTGCATTTGTAACCGTCTACTCGCTCCGGCTTCGTAAACAGCGCCGTTCGCTCGTGCTGAGCAATCAGGGAGGCGCCTGGAAGCCCGCTTCCCGTAAAATTCCGGGAGCGATGTTCGCCATTGGCATGGCTCTCTCGCTCGTGCCGCTCGTGCTGTTCCTTACGGGCACTCGCGGCTGGATTGAAATTCCCGTGACGCACACGAAAGTCGATATGCGCTTTACGCTTGGCAAGCACACGCTGACGGCGCCTATCTTGCACATTGCGGCGGTTGAAACTTTTGAATTCATTCACGACAACGCTAAAATCACCGAAGAATTGGTGAGTGATTTGGATGCCTTCTTGCCGAAGGATTTTGCGGCAGGCCGCAAGAATTCTCTTGAACTTCCGATGTACCGGAACGCTCCCACGCACGAGTACAAGGCGAAAAAGCCTTACAACATCGTGTTCATTATGGGCGAGTCGTTCAAGGGCCGTATCTTTAACAAGATGCTTGAAGGCGATACGACCGTGGCGCCGAACATCTGGAATTTTGCCCACATTGGCGGTTACTGGTTCAAGAATGCCTTTAGCGGCGGATATCCGACGGTGCGTGGCACGATGGCTACTTATATGGGATTCCCCTCGCACCCGAACCGCGATGTGCCAAGTTTCTATGCCGCGAATAAGTTCAAGGGTTGGCCTGAATTTTTGACAAACTATCGCCGTGCGTACGTAACGGTTTCGAATCCGATTTTTGACCATACGCTGCCTTTTATTGAAAAGTTCTTCGATAAGGATTGGCACTTGATTGGTGATGAAACGGTGGAGGGAACGGCCGACAGCTTGGGCGTTGACCTCGCCATTGATGTGCTGGGAAAAATGCCGACGGATAAACCTTGGCAGCTTTCGTTCAATACGATTTCTTCGCACATTCCGTTCTATGGCTATCCGGATGATTTTGCCGAAAAGCCTGAAGATGCCATGGTGCGCTATCGCAACGCCATTCGCTATACCGACAAGCAGCTTGGCCGATTCTTCGAAACACTTTCCAAGCGTCCTGATTTTGAAAGCACGGTGGTCTTTGTCTTGGGCGACCACGATACTCCTGTAGATTCTATTGACTATTGGGTTCCTCAGCCGCTTGGACTTTCGGCGTCGCAGATTTTCATCGGAATCTTCTCGGCCGATACGAACTTGTTTAACGGACTTACCGTGCGCGAAGATGTTGCCTCGCAGCTGGATTTGGGCCCGACAATTTTCGACCTCGCCGGCGTTCGTGAATCTAGCCATTTCTGGGGTTACGACTTGCTCGCACAGGAACGCCCCGCAGAACAGCCGACGGTGTTCTTCTCGCAAAATGCGTACTACTTGGGCTTCCGCGACCATGTGCTTGCTGGCGGCCTCGAAAACGAAGATGTTTACCGCGCCGGTGTCGGTGGCGAAAGTCCCTATGCGATTACGACGGACGCAAATGACCTCGCTTGGAAAAAGAAGGCGGTGGGTGCCGCCAAGGCCGTGCGCTCCGTACTCCGTAATGACATTATGATGCCGTAGCGCCCTGACCCCTTTTTTCTATATTGCAAGTGATTATGGGTAATCTGGAAACAGACAGTAAGTTCTTAAAGAAGGCGATGATCGTAAATATCGTGGGGACAATCCTCAAGGTTTGCGGTCCGCTTCTGACTTTTGTGATGGCGCGTATTTTTGGCGCCGCTGAATTTGGCATCTTTGTCTCTGCACAGACGCTCCTTTTGACGATTGCACACTCGGCGACACTCGGCCTCGATAAGGGCCTGTATTGGTATCTGCCGCAAAATGGCTTGCATGGCCGTCCCCGTTACGATGGCATTATGGAATCCTTCTGGATTTCGGCGGCTATTGCAATTCTTTGCACCGCGGTGATTTTTGTGGGCTCGTTTACGCCCTACATTTCCAAGGAACTTCCGTGGTATGCGTTGTCGCTGTTGTTCTATGTGGGCACTTATGTCTTTAGCACCGCTTCCGAAGGCAATCGCCGCCCGCAAAATGCGGTGTTCGTCAATTCCTTCTTGACGGTGACCCTTGCTCCGGCCACTTCGATTGCGCTCCACTTTATGGGTATCCCGCATGCGCTTCCGCTGGGTCTCTTGGTGGGCCAGGTGGTGGGTTTCTGCGTACATTTCGTTCTGGTCCGCAAGCAGTTCCCCGAAATGCCCTTGCGCCCTCACAAAACGGTTTCCGGTGCCCTTTTGCGTTATTCGCTCCCGCTGGGCATCGATGAATTCGTATCCTCGTTCTTGATTCGTTCTAGCCTCTGGATGGTCATGCTGTTCCTGGGCCCCGAAAAAGCGGGCGCCTACGGTATCATGGTCACGATTTCGAATGCGCTGCAGACTATTCGCGTGGGCTTCACTTCGATTTTGACTCCGGTGGTGGCCGGTATGGACAAAGGCCGCCTCAAGACGGATCTCAAACCGGTATACAGCTATTGCGTTTTCATGGTCACCTTTATTCAGCTCATGATCGGTTTCTTTATCGTGCTGTTCCCGGATTTGATTTTGGGCATTGCGGGTAAGGACTTTATCGTGCAGCCGGAAACCTTGGGCATCCTGTTGCTGGTCCACTTGGTGGCCGGTTTTGGCGGCATGTCTTTGGTGGTGCTGAACGGAATGGGCAAGAGCCTTTATTCGCTCATTATGGATATTATCTCGCTGGGCGTGGCCCTTGTTTCGGGTTATTTGTTAATCCCGGCATTCGGCCTAGTGGGAGCGGCACTTTCGATGCTTTGCTACAACGTGGTGGCAATCATTTGCAATAACGTTTATCTTTTCAAGATGGGGCTGCAACCCTATTCCTTGCGCCTCTTGTCTCAGGCGCTTTGGATTCTTTTCTTAGTCGGTTTCTATATCGCTATCAATATGCAGTTGTTCACGCTGTCCTTGGCTGAAAAGGTGATTGCTTATGTGGTGATTCTTGCTGCCCTTGGCGCTTATGGCTTGGTGGCAAAGAAGAAAATGGACAAAGACAGGAATGCTGTTTCGGCGGGGGCTTCAAAATGAGAAAGATTGAACAGAATGAATGTCGCGAAATCCAGATGTCGATTCTGGATGAAATCCAGCGCATTTGCAAAGAGAACAATCTGAATTATAGTCTGGCCTATGGTACGCTCTTGGGAGCTATACGCCATAAGGGGTATATTCCGTGGGATGACGATATCGACATCTTCCTTTTCCGCGAAGATTACGACAAGTTGATGGCTCTCCTCAAGGACCCGAATGTCAAGAAACAGGAATGGTTCTCCCTTCTGGACGACTCCGTCAAGGATTACTATTACCCCTTCGCCAAGGCTTATGATAACCGCACTCATGTGAAGATGGATAGGCACAAGGGTGAAATGGGAATTTGGGTTGATATTTTCCCGTTGGACAGTCTGCCCCAAACCCGTTTCCTTGAAAAGCCTTTCGTTCTCTACTGCAGTTTCTTGCGCGTGATTTGCTTGGCCCTCAGCACCGATTTTAAGGCCAAGACGCTTGATACATGGACTCGTCTGTACAAGAGATTCTTCTATGTACTTGTATCCATGATGGGCAAGAAACGTTATTGCCGCTTTGTGCAATGGGTGTTCCGTCTGTTTGCTGCAAAAAAGTCCAATCGTGTGGCGTCCCTCTTTTTCGATACCAAGGCCGACTGCATTTGGGATCGAGACCGCTTGACAGAATTTGCCTACTACAAGTTTGAAAACCGTGAGTACATGGGTGTGAAGGATTACGATTATTATTTGTCGGAATGCTATCACGATTACATGCAACTCCCGCCCGAAGAAAAACGTTATACCCATGCGCTTGATGTGTGGTGGAAAGAATAACCCTCTTTATAGTTGATATTATGGCTGCTAAAAAATCGATTCCTGAAAGATTCTCTAATTGGTACATCCCCCTCATTTGTAAGCACCAGTACAAGGCCCTTGCCTTTTACCTGATTCTTGCGGTGCTTTTTGCCATTCCCATTTTGTTTAAGCCGGGCCTTAAACTGGATGCGGACCTTTCGCATTTGCTGCCTCAAGATACGCCGAGTGTGAAGGCTCTCGAAGAATCTTACTTGCGCTTCGGTTCTACCGACAAGTTCATGATCGCTATCCAGAGCGAAGACGTAAACCTGGTCGTTGCCTTGCAGGATTCCATCGCGGACTACATTCACCGCAATTGGGAAGGCGACTATGTTTCGACTCAAGTCGATAACGACAACCAGTTCTTCAAGGACAATGCGCTGCTTTACTTGCCGGTAAAGCATCTTGAAAATATCCGTGACAACCTGGAAGATTTGCAGCTTGAAATTGGTCGTAAGAACGGCCCACTGGTCGTTGACTTGCTGGGTGCCGCTGATTCTGCTGCGGTCGCTGATTCCACGAATGCTTCTGCAGATGCTGCCCCTGCGAAAAAGGAACGCGTGTGGTTCGACGAAAACCTGCCGCAAGAATTGGGACTCCCTGACGAAGCAGTGAGTGCCTTTGCCGCATTCTTCAAGAAGGACAAGGCCGATTCCGTTGACATCGCCAAGGCTCAAAACGAAGAAGAGGAATGGAATCCGAAGTCTACGATTCCGTCAGAACTTAAGAATCGCCTAATCGGTTCTCCGCGTCCGGATAGCACCGGAAAGATTCTCTATAACGGCGTGGTGAACGCCAAGCTGATTAAGCCCTCGACGGACTATGAATTCGTGACGCACATTTTGGCACGCACCGATTCCTTGCTCGCTTATTTCAGCAGCAAGACTTATCCGGTGCCGACCCGCTTTACGGTGGAAGGCACCTACGAAGGCCTTAAGGAAGTCGATGAAGTTGCGAACGATTCCATCTTCTCGTTTGCAATCAGCCTCGTGCTGATTATCTTCCTCACGATTTTCTTCTTCCGGAGCGTGAAGGGCCCGATTTTGGTGACGGCCTCGGTGCTTTATGCGTGCCTCCCGACGCTTGCTTTTACGGCTTTGTTCTACGGCAAGTTGAACCCGTTTACGGTGTTCGTGGCATCGATTATTCTCGGTATCGGTATTGACTATTCGATTCATATTCTGGGTACTTCGCAGAAGTTGCTGCACAAGTACGCGACCCTCGAGGAAGTGCTGGAACATGCCCAGAGGAAGATGCTCAAGCCGTTTATCTTGGCAAGCTTTACGACAATCGCTGCGTTCCTTACGTTGCTCGCGGCGCACTTCCGTGGATTCTATGAATTCGGCGTGGTGGCTTCGATGGGTGTGCTGTTCAGTATGCTTACCTCGGTGCTGTTCCTCCCGGTGCTGGTAAAGTGCATGGGCGGTATCCCGAAGGCTCCGGACAATTCCTTGTTGCCCAAGTCCTGGGATGAGGCTAAGATCCTGCGCATCTTCAAGTATCTCGCTTTTGCTGGCTTTGCCCTCGGTGCCGTTTCGCTCTGGTTTGCACAGGATGTGGACTTTGAACATAACCTGCGTAATTTGCGCCGCGTTTCCACCAACGTGACCACCTCGAAGAACAAGATTTCGACCAAGGTGACTCGCGCAACGGGCAAGGCCGTGACCTCGACTCCGGCTGCCGTGATGGGCTCCAAGCCCGAACAGCTTGACAAACTTTATGATACTCTGATGGTGCGCCTGCATGTGGAACACGATTCGACTCTCGGAAGTTTCCTCACGCTCAAGAGCTTTGTGCCGCCTATGGATTCGCAGAAGGCCCGTCTCGAAATCATCGAAGAAATTCGCGACCTCGCCGAAGCCCGCGTGTTTGACCGCGCCGAAGGTGAAGACTCCGTGAATATTGCGAACCTGCGCAAACTCTCTGCGGTTGAAGAACCCTTCACTCCCGAAGATGTTCCGAGCTGGACGCTGGACTTGCTCCGCGAAAAAGACGGCAGCTACGGTAAGATTGGCTTTATCTACGGCGACTTCCCAAGCTGGGATGCTCACGCCTTGCATCGTTTCCAGGAACGTTATGGCCACTGGAATTTTGACGGTGAAGACCTTCGCACGTTCTCGTCGCAGTTTATTCTCTCTGACGTGATTGATTCGGTGAAGAAGGATAGCTTCAGGCTCGCGCTCGTGATCATCCTCGTGATTTTCGGTACGCTGGTGATTTCGTTCCGCAAGCCGAAATTCTTCCTGGTGGGTTGCGTTTCCTTTGGCATGGGCACGCTCCTTACGCTCGGTCTTCTCGGATTCCTGACGGATATGTTTGAATTCGGCAAGATCAGCATCTACAACGTGATTGTGATTCCGATGGCACTCGGTATCGGCATCGATGCCACCATCCACATGATTACCTCGTGGACCTCTGACAATAATAAGGAAATGAATCTGCGTCAGCTGATGGATACCACAGGCCGTAACGTGATGGCAAGTTCTACTACGACCATCGCGGGCTTTGTCGGATTCCTGTTCACGACTCACCGCGGCCTGAAGGGCATCGGCGACCTCGCTTGCATCAGCATCGCGATGTTCCTCATCACGAGCGTTATCTTCTGCATGTATTTGTGCGGCACCTGGCTCAAGAAAAAGTAGTCAAAGCCATAAGCTTCGTCTAGCTGCGTTCTCGACCCTCTCGCCGTATTATTTATACGGCTTCGGGGTCTGCGGCCTTGCTATACTCGCTTCTGACTTTGACTGTAGTTAAATTGTACAGCTTCGGTCCTGCGGCGTCGTTCTGCTCGCTTCTAGCTTCGGCTTGTCATGCTGACGCAGGTCAGCATCAGCTTGTCATGCCGTTTGTCATGCTGAACTTGGTTCAGCATCGGCATTTAAAGACCGCGTTCGAGCGAGTAGTCCGAAATCTTGAGCAATGTGTCGAGGGTCGCTGAGAGGCGACCTTCTTCATTTTGCAACTTGCCGGTAAGTTCGTTTTCCTGGCGCAGGTCGCTGTCAGCGAAAATATGCGTTTCATCCTGAGCGGGGTACTTCGCGATAAAGCGGTAACCGTCAAGCCCGATGGCTGCATAACCAGAATAGGCACCGAGCGAGAGACCTGCGATTTCTTTTGCCTCGACAACAGAAATAGTAGAATCAGCAGCAACAGAATCGTTTGCGACTGTGTCGGCCTTCGTTACGTTTCCGCGCAGCAAGTTGTGTCCCATGAAAATGTTGGGGACTGCAAAACCGGCGAGTTCCAGCACGGTGGGCGCAATATCAATTTGCGCGGCGGTTGTCGTATCGCGTACAGCGTCAAGTCCCTTTCCGTGAATAAAGAACGGAATCCAGCTCACGTTCGAAAAACCGCCGCCGTTCATCGTCGAAACGCCGTTTTCACCCAGAGGGAATCCGTGGTCGGCCATAATAATCACGTAGGTGTTCTTGTACCATTTTTCGTTTTCGACGGCGCGGAAGAATCGGGCGATTTGCCTATCGGCATAATTCATCGTCACGTTGATGCGTTCCTGCAACGGACGATTCTTCTCTTCGTCGGTCATGCTCGCGGCAAAGTTGAACGGGTAGTGATTCGAACGCGTCATGAGGGTAGCGAGGAAGGGCTTGCCCTCCTTGGAAAGAGTGTCGCGAACGTATTCAATCGCGTTATCGATGAATGTGGAATCGTCTTCGCGTTCGCGGCTGTAATGCTGCTGCGTGTACCACTTGGACATCCATACGCCCAGATTGTCCCAGGCAGGATCGGCGGCAGACATGTAATGGGTGCTGTAGCCGTTTTCGGTCAGGACAGAAACAAAACTCGGAAGCGTTACGTGGGCAAGGTCTGTTGCCTGAGCCAAGCGAGAGTGATGCGGAATGCCGATGTGGGTTGAAAGTACGCCACCGGTCGTCGGAACGCCGCTGGTGTGCATACGCATCCACACGTGGGAATGGGCGGCGAGCGAATCCATGAACGGGGTTGGCGTGGGCTGAATTTGCGGGTTCATGTAACCCGTGTTGCGACCGCGCTGCGATTCCATGAGCACCAATATAAAGTTGGGTTGCATTTCGCGCTGGGCCTTGAGCTTTTCGCTGTTCAGGAGCTCGGCACTCGGCACACGGTAAAGCGGCAGGTGATTGCCCGCGTCGCTGTCCGCAAAGGTCCAGTCGGAATCGCCTTCGATTTTTTGCCACAAGTTCTGGTAGGCGGTACGGTAAGTTCCGAGGTCAGCATCTGTAAGGCCAACGGCTTTCTTTGCCACGAACAGGTCGTTGTAAATCAGTGATACAACCGGACGGAGCTTCGTCATGCGTGCGTTTCCTGTCCATATAAAGTAAACAAATAGGTAAGAGGCGATGTAGAAGATGACCATGGCAATCACGGATTTCTTCACATAGAATCCGTCGTTCGGTTGGTACCATTTGCAGAACAGCCTGTAAACGACATAAGTCAACGGCAACATCAGTGCCAGTACCACGAATTGCAAGTACGGTACGGACAGGTCGTTTGCCACGTAGTCATAGAACACGATAATCGAAGACGTGTCCTTGTAAGTATCCACAAGTCCAAAAGTCAGGTGGCCGCCCAGGAATCGCTGGGTTTCGTTATCCAGAAGCGTCAAAAGTAAAATCGCGGTATGGAAGACGGCGTAAAGGATCGTTACAAGTTTTGTGACAACGGCTTTTGCAGATTCCTTGCTAGAGGCGAGTTGGTAAACGATGCCTCCCAAAATCAGGAACACCACCAAGGCGTTCACAATCCACATAAAGTCAATGCACACGGCATGGAAAATGAACCAGTCCGGCTTAGAAACGAAGGGGAATCCGTAGGGATTGCTGCGGAACAAAAGCAACACGCGTAAAACAATGTGGGTAAGCCATGCTGCGAGCGAAATCAGCACAAGTTTCTGGAACGGGGCAACGCTTGCCGCCACTTTCTTCAAAAAGCCGAGAATAGTAAGTTTCATGTGATTAAAATAGAAAATCAAATTATGTATATTTGGCCTATGATTCTTCAAAAGTGGGCGTTGATACCTTTATTGCTGATCGGTCTCGTTGTGACCGCTTGCGAAGAAATTGAAGAAGAAAAGCCCTGGTTGCAGGTAGAACGCCCCGAAATGCTCTTTACCGACACCACCCTCATGGACAGTTACGACAAGGGTGTGTTGGCTTGGAAACTCAAGACGGCCTATTTGGAACGCTGGAGCGACAAGGAAGTCGTATTTGTGCGCCCGGTGCTGGTTGATATTTATGATTCCCTTGGAGAACGCACTGCCTTCTTGCGCGCCGATTCCGGCCGCATGGATTTGAAGTTCACCTACGTGTATGCCTATGGCCATGTTTACGCCCTTACGCCCAAGGGAGCCTCGGTGCGTTCGGACTCCTTGATTTGGAACAAGAAGGACAACCTAGTCAAAACGGAAAGCTATGTGCGCGTGGTGAGCGAAGAAGGCGATGTGCTGCAAGGCCGCGGCTTTGAAAGCGACGCCCACATGGACAACTGGCGCATTCTTTCTAGTGTGACGGGCATTTTCCAGGATGCCGCCCGCCGCCTTAAAGAAGAAGACAAGTCCCAAGCGAAAGAAATTGAATCTCGCGATAGCGCCCAGGCTGCAGCGACTCCGACGTCTTCGGCAGTGGTGCTGCAACCCAGTTCGTCTTCGGTTGCTGTAAACTCGCAGAAAGTTACGAATACGGCAGCAACCGCTGCAATGCCCGCGACAAAGCCTGCCGCAAAATCGGCGAACGATTCCGCTGCAACAGAACAGCCTTCTCCGTCTAAAGTGGATCGAGGATTCCTGTCGAAAATCAGAAACAAGGGGAATCGCGCCAGAGCAAAGCAGAGGGACGAATAATGAATTCGTCGCTGTTCAAACTGTGGCTTTTGCCGTTGCTCCTGGTCGCGCTTCTGGCGACGAGTGCCGCTGCGCAGTCCTCGCCCTTGATCATGAAACATGCCGACAGCCTTGCTGTCGCCCGCAAGCGCGGAACGCTCTTGCTGCAAGGGCGAGTGCATTTCATTCACGACAGTATCCAGTTCCGCACCCAGCGTGCCTTCTGGCATAAGGATGCCGAAAGTGTGCAGTGCAGCGGCGGATTCCTGTTCACGCACCCGTCGGGCTACATTAAGGCGCAAAATGGTTTGTACCAGAAAAAGTCTGCTATCGCAACGGCTTCGGGCGATGTGTATGCCGGCGACTCGGCGGCTTCGTACCTCTTTACAGGCGATTATTTGGAATATGACCGTGAAAGAGAAATTCTCACGATGCCGCAAAAGCCAAAGCTTTACCAGTTCGAAAAGCAGAAAAGTGGAAAAATCGACACGGTGACGATTTCGGCCAAGCGCATTGTTTATAACAAGAAGGACGCTTTTGCTCAAGCTTTCGACGAGGTGAAGGTGACGCAGAACGATATGGTCGTCACTTGCGATACGGGCTTTTTCGACCGCAAGAATAACTGGCTTTCAATGAAGGGACACCCCACCTGCGACCTCAAGAATTACCACCTGACGGGGGATTCCATTTTCCTGGTGCTGGATTCTACGGGCAAGTCTCTGAAGTCTGCATTGGTGATTCGCAATGCCCACGGTGTTCAGCAAGAAGAACCCAAGAAGAACGCCCCCGGCAGTGTGACCGAAGCTTTTGGCGATACGCTATATGCGGAATTCAGCAACGAAAAAATCGAACGCCTGTACGTGAACCTGAATGCCCGCGGATTCTTCTACGAAACCGATCTTAAAGATTACCGCAACTTGATGGATGGCGACCGCCTAGACCTGTATTTCAATCAAGGAAAGATGGACAAGGCGGTGGTGTCGGGCAAGGCCCAGAGCACCTATTTCTACGTGAAAAAGGATCGCTCCGTTTCGGGCAAGAACGAGGCGACCGGCGACACCATCCATATCTTGTTCGATGCCCAGAAGAATGCGGTGAAGTCCTTGAAACTTTTAGGGGCTGCAGCCATGGCAAGCGGTCGCTATATCGACATGGAAAAGACGGAACGCCTCAAGAGAGAAGCCGAGGCGGCCAAGGCTTCCGAAAAGGCTGCCGAAAAAGAGCTTGACAAAAATAAAGAATCAAGCGATAATAAAGATGCGAAAACGGTGAAATCCAAATTAGAAATGATGAGGAAAATCCGTGAAAAGGCTGTCACCCCGCCGAAAGATTTGTAAATTGGGTTTGGAAGGTATATGAAAAATTTAGTGAGTACCATACGCACGGAACACCTGAGAAAGGTTTATGGCGGTCGCCAAGTGGTGAGCGACGTGTCCATCCGTGTGTCCCAGGGCGAAATTGTCGGACTCCTGGGCCCTAACGGTGCTGGCAAGACAACTTCGTTCTATATGATTGTGGGTATGGTGCGTCCGGAGTCGGGTCACATTTTTCTCGATGACATCGAAATGACTGACAAGCCCATGTACAAGCGCGCTCGCTTGGGCATCGGCTACCTGCCCCAGGAAGCTTCGATTTTCCGTAAGCTCAGCGTCGAAGACAACATCATGGCGATTCTTGAAACACAGGGCATGAAGCGTTCCGAACGCAAGCGCCGCCTCGAAGAATTGCTTGAAGAATTTAAGATTACGCACATTCGCAAAACCAAGTCCATGAGCTGCTCGGGTGGTGAACGCCGCCGCTTGGAAATTGCTCGCGCCCTTGCCAGCGATCCGTCGTTCCTTTTGCTGGACGAACCTTTCGCAGGTATCGACCCCATTGCGGTGGCCGACATCCAGTCCATTATTTCGGGTCTCAAGGATCGCGGCATGGGTATCTTGATTACGGACCACAACGTGCGTGAAACCCTTTCGATTACGGATCGCGCCTACATTATGTACAAGAGCCAGGTGCTTACCGAAGGTTCTTCGGAATACCTCGCTAACGACCCCGAAGCCCGCCGCATTTACCTTGGCGATAGTTTCAGCCTAGGGTAGGGGGTAACGTGGATCTTGGAATTCAACTTGGCACAAACCAGCGTCTGGAGCAGAATCTCTCGCCCCAGTTAAGGCAGTTTGTCACCATTCTGCAAAAGAATTCCCTGGAGCTCGATACCGCTATCAAAGAAGAACTTGAAAGCAATCCGCTTCTGGAATTGGATGAAGCCGCGCCTATGGAGGAACGCGAAGTTCACGAAGACGAACTTCCGGATTCCGGTGCAGAATTGCGCGAAGCCAAGGATGACTTCGACGACTACGATTCGGGCGACTATTCCAGCCTCGAAGACAGCGCCATGGGCGACAGCCGCCTTCTAGATGGCGGTGACGATATCAATTACGAGCAGTACCTGAAAGACGGCTCCATGAACGAAGACGCCCCCTTCAAGGATTTGAATGTGGGTGGCGATGCTGACGACGAATGGGACCGTCCCATTAAAGATCACGGCAAGAGCCTTCAGGATCAGCTGCGCGACCAGCTTTCGCTTTGGTCGGGTACCCGTGAACAGCTTGATCAACTGGCCCAAAGCAATTGCTCCGAACCGAAATTCCGCTCCTTGGTGGAGTACCTGATCGATTCGCTGGACGAGAACGGCTTCTTGCAAGAAGCGACTCTCGAAGAGACGCCCTTGCGCCTGTCCGAAGACCCTTACATCAACGAAATCGAATCCATGCTCCGCAATGAAATTCCCCTGGAGGAATGTTCCTTGCCGGTACGCGAAGCGGTTCATGTGCTGCAGGGCTTCAATCCGCGCGGAATCGGTGCCCGCAACCAGCGCGAATGCTTTTTGATTCAGGCTTACGGTCTCCCGAATTTTCCGCCGCTCGGCATCAAGATTCTTGAAAAATGCTACGACGACTTGCTGGCGTTACGTTATGCTAAAATTGGTAAGGCTTTAGGTGTTTCTACCGAAGATGTGCAGCGAGCAGTCGCAAGCTTTGCAAAGTTGAATCCCCATCCGGGTTTCCAGCTGTCCAATTCCCGCGTGCAGACCATTGCCGCCGACCTCAAGGTGGTCGACAAGCATGGCCGTATGGAAGTGGAATCGGTGCGTTCCTCGGTACAGAAAAGACTCCGCGTGAATCAGACCTACAAGGCCATTCTCGACGACAAGAGAGCTTCCAAGTCCGACAAGGATTACGTACGCACTCATTTGTTCAAGGCAGTGGAATTTATCAAGGCGCTCGATAACCGCTACACGACCATGGAACTCGTGATGCGTGCGATTTTCAAGCGCCAGAAGGATTTCTTCACCAAGGGCCCTGCATTCCTGAAGCCCATGGTGCAGCAGGACATTGCCGATGACATCAAGCGCGACGTGAGTACCGTGAACCGCTCGGTCAACGGCAAGTACGTCGATACGCCTTACGGCATATTCGAACTCAAGCAGTTCTTTACTTCGGGCGTCAAGCAGGATTCTTCTCCGGATGCCGCCGAACTCAGCTCGGCAACCATCCTGGATGCCATCAAGAAACTCGTGGACGAAGAAGACAAGAAAAAGCCTCTTTCGGACCAGGCCATTGCAGACAAACTGATGGAACAGGGTATCAAGGTGGCGCGTCGAACGGTAGCAAAATACCGCGAAGAAGAGCTTCATTTGTTGCCCGCCAGCAAGCGCAAAAAGCTCGTTTAGGCCTTTTTTTGCCTAAAAAGGCCACTTTTGTACTAAATATTCCAATTTGGAATAAGTTTTTTTGAAAATTTTTGAAAAACCCTTTGTTTTTGAACAAAAAAAGATGTATATACTCTAGACGTGGAGCAAAAAGCTCCGCAAATAAATAAGAACCCTTTTTAAGGAGGTTAATATTATGGATATTCAGTTCTCTGCTCGTCACTTTAATGCTTCTGCCGGACTCCAGGATCGTATTCAAGAAGAAATGGATAAATTAGCTCGATTCTACCCGAATATCACCAGTGCCTCCGTTATCCTTGACCATGAAGTTGAACACCAGCGCCATTGTGAAATTACTGTGAATATTACCGGTTCTCAAGTGGTGGCCTCTGCCGACGAAGAAAACATGGGCAAGGCTGTAGATGTGACCCTTGAACGCATCAAGGTGCAGCTCAAGAAGGCCAACGACAAGCAGAACGACCATCGTGCCCAGCCGATGTCTGAAGTTGTATAACCGGATGATATCGTGGCTGAGTCAAGATTAAAAGACATCAAGATCCTGCACCGAGAACGTCTCTTGGTGCGGGACTTTTTTTTGCGTTACGGCAAAGACTTGCAAATGGCTTGTCATTCTCCGGAATCGAGCCTTGACGCCCCTATTGCCGAAAGTGGTATTCACAGACCGGGCCTTGCCATGGCGGGCTACACCAAGGTTTATAGTTCCCAGCAGATCCAGGTGGTAGGCCACACGGAATGGAACTATCTGGAATCGATCGGTCCCGAGGGTCGCGCAAAAGTTTTTGAGAATTTATCTGTATTCAAGGCCCCGATGTGGGTGGTGACGCATTCGCAGATGCCGCACCCCGAACTCAAGGCCATGTGTGACCGCTTGAACATCCCGCTGTTCTCGACCACGCTCCATACCTACGAATTCAACAAGATCGCCCAGCGTATCTTGGAAGAATTCTTTGCGCCCCATGCCATTATCCATGGCAGCCTTGTGGACGTTTACGGTGTGGGTATGCTCTATGTGGGCGACAGCAACGTGGGCAAGTCGGAATGCGTGCTCGACCTCGTGGAAAGTGGACACCGCATGGTGGCCGACGACGTGGTCCATATCAGTAACGTGGGACGCTCCATTATCGGACGTCCGGACCCGCTGATCAAGCACCACATGGAAATCCGCGGAGTGGGTATCCTCGATATCCGCGCCATGTTCGGTATCCACGCCATCCGTAAGGTGAAAAAGATCGAAACCATCGTGGAACTGCAACAGTGGCACCGCGACGGTGGTTACGACCGCACCGGGCTCAATGAGCAGGAAGAAGAGGTGATGGGTATAAAAATCCCCAAAGTCGTCATTCCTGTGGCCCCCGGTAAGAACCTGACCGTGATTTCCGAGGTCATTGCCATGAATACTTTGATGAAATATAGCGGTCAAAACGTGGCTCAGGACTTTAATGAGTCCCTAATGCAAAAGATTAAGGCCAAGGCCAAGGGTGAGTATGTCGATGATTTATTAGATTTCGACAATCAAAATTGGTCTTACTATGAATAAGTTTTCGAGGCTGATCAAAGAGAACCTGTTGCCGTTTGTCGTGTTCGTCATTCTCGTGGCGTCCTGTTCTGCGGCATGGTTCTTTTTCCATCCGGCTAGTCCTTATCATGAACGCTTTAGTTTTGTAGTGTCATTCGATGCCGTGGGTACCCTTTCTCCGGGTAACCTGGTCAAGGTGCGTGGCATTAAGCGTGGCGAAATTACCAAGGTGGAACTGACGGACGAGGCCGTCTATGTGACGGTTCGGGTTCTGGCTGAAACGAAGGTTCCGAGGAACTCGGAATTCCGCCTGATTACCGCGGGCCTGATGGGCGAACGCGAAATTTGCATTTTGACGGGTGATTCCCAGGAACTGGTCCATGAGGGCGATACACTGATCGGACGTTTCGACCAGGGCATGGCCGGTTTCGGCAAGAAGGTCGGAGCCATTCTGGCCGATTTGGGCGAATTGAGGGATTCTGCCCGCTCGGTCATGGATTCCCTCTCGAATGGTCAGGCCGGTGCGCAACTGGATCGAGTTTCCAAGAAGGCGAACACCGTGGTCCGCAAGACCAAGGTGAACGTAAACGCCTGGAAAGCCGAGGTGGACGCTCTTCTGGATAAATGCGACCACAGCCTGGAGAATGCGCAGGGAGCCCTGGAATCTATCGCCAACACTGGGGAATCCAGAATCAAGGAATTGAATGCATTGATAGCGCGCACCCGCGAATTGCTGGAAACCGTCAAGAAGTTGAAGGACCGGTCCAATACGGTTTTGGCTAAGCTGCTGGAGGGAGACAACACGGCGGGGATGGTGATTGACCAGGCTTCGCCCTTAAACAAGGGACTGGATAAGCTGCTTAAAGATGTGGATGCCTTGCTTTCTGACATCAAAAAGAACGGCTTAGACATTAATGTGGATATTTTTTAAAAAAAGTTTACCCCTTTTCCGAAAAAAAAGTTATTTATCACATTATTGGTACAAACGAGTTTAATCGCAACCAAGGAGAAAACCATGGCTGAAAAGAAACCTGTAAAAATGAGCGATGCAGACCTCAAGTTCTTTGAGGATATGTTGATTGAAAAGCGTAGACAGATTGTTACGGCGCAGACCGACTTTGACAAGACCGAAACGTTCAAGAATCAGGCACAGGCAGGCGAAGGTGGTGAATCCAACAGTGCTGACCTGGCAACCGACTATAACGCTCTCGAAACGAACTTCTCCTTGGCTGCCCGCGAAGGCAAGTATCTGGTGTATCTGGAAGAAGCCCTCAAGCGCATCAAGAAGGGTACCTTCGGTATTTGCAAGGTGTGCGGCGAACTGATTCCCAAGGCCCGCCTGATTGCCGTGCCTACGGCCACCAAGTGCGTGAACTGCAAGGAAGAAACCAAGCGCAAGGAAAAGGAAGACAGCCGTCTTGAAATGGCCCGTATGCTTGCCGAAGCCCAGCGCCGCGAAATGCAGAAGCGCGCCGCCGGAAAGTAATAGAGGACGCACCTGCGGTGCTCTGAGCAATGAGCTTTGAGTAACGAGGTATGGAAAAATTTAAAGCCCCCTTAAGGGGGCTTTTTTTATTCTCGCAGGCACGTTAGTGCCGTGCTCACACCTCAGAGCTGGGCGACCTCACTAGCCCTTCGCGAGCAGTTCCATCAGCTCGTTATCGAGGCGGTCCGGATTGTCGTACTGCTTCAGGCTGTTGTGGAGCGATTCGCCCTTCGATACAATGCCGAAGTCGAGGTTCTTGTAGTTCCAGTAGCTGTAGCCGACGTCTGCATCGCGGAGGATTTCCATGAAGTCGTGCATCCAGGCGAGTTGGTACTTACGGGGCACCTGAACGTACACGCCGAATTCGTTGCAGGCGACGGGCAGGTCGTACTTTGCGCGGAAGTCGAGTGCGTTCTGGATGCTTTCTTGCAGACGGGCCTTGTCCCATTTGCCGAATTCCACGTTGAGGCGGGTGGTAGCACCGGCCTCGGGAGCGGCGTAGTCGCCTGGCCACGGGCGTTCAATTTTAAAGAACGGATCGTTGATCCAGGCGGCCCCCTGGTGCGTGAATGTCACCGGGGTGTAGGTATGAAAGCTGTAGATGGCGTTGTCGTCGTCCATCGGGGTCAGGTACTTGAATTCGTGGGCGCTGTTCCACTTGTTGCTGCCGACCACAATCGTGTTCTTGGGAGCGTGCTTGCGGATTGCCCAGAAAATTTCGTCTTTTACTTTGTCCCAAACCAGGGAGTCGGCCGCAGCGGGCTCGTTCAGGAGCTCCATCATCACGCGCGGTTCGCTGCTGTAACGTTCGGCCATGAACGACCAGACTTTTGCGGTGTCCTTGCGGGCATCGGCACTTACAAAGAATGGCTGCTCCTGGTAAGAGCCGAGGTGAAAGTCGTGGCCCGGGCACTTGTGCAGGTCAAGAATCACGTACAGGTCATTTGCCAGAATGTCCTTGATGGCCTTGTCCAGCAGAGCGAAAATTTCTTCTTTAGGCTTGATCGTTCCTTCGTCGAACAGGTTAAAGTAGTCTACCGGCAGACGTACGTGGTTGAACCCCGCACCGCGGATGCGCTTGAAATCGCTATCGCCGAGGAAGGTCTTGATGTGTTCAATGATCCCGGGAAACCCTACGGGATCTTTTTCCTGGATGCAGTCCACCTGACTGAACCATCCGCCCAAATTCACTCCCCGCAGTCTTTCATTGGTCATTGTATCATCCCTGTGTGCGATAAGGCTGGATTGCCTTATTCGTTTACAATCGTAAGGTCTTCTTCGGCAATGTTCAAGCTCATGATGACTTCCATGTCATCGGGAAGATCCTTGAAATCAACTACCAGTCCAACCTTCTTGGATTCGTCCTTCTGCTTTTCGAACAGGACGACATCAAAAATCTTCATTCTTACCACCGCCTCTTGTGTGACGGGGATTTCTACTGTCATGCCCTTGCTGA
Source organism: Fibrobacter sp. UWT2 (assembly GCF_900142545.1). NCBI lineage: Bacteria > Pseudomonadati > Fibrobacterota > Fibrobacteria > Fibrobacterales > Fibrobacteraceae > Fibrobacter > Fibrobacter sp. UWT2. Next base: position 270,058 of record NZ_FRBF01000003.1, read on the forward strand.
TGGGACCTTCAACAATCTTGCCCTTGAACACCAGAGACGTCTGGTCGTCGCCGAGCGATGTCTTCTTTACATGAAATACAGCCATTATACCTTAGCCATTTTCGGTTATTTTTTGGTTATTTTATTTTTTGACCTTGTTGCAGGTCGTGGCGAAAAATTAACTTTTTTATATGGCTTTACGAGTTGGTCGAATCCCTTTTTTGGTCTGTGCGCCGTTTTTTCATGACTTCCTTGGACGAGAGTCCGAATTTGGCGATGTGGAATTTGTGGACGGGGCGCCGAGTGCGCATTGTGCAGGACTAAAAAATGGTTCTATCCATTTGTCTCCGGCGTCGTCGATTACGTTTGCGCAGAAGCCGGGAGCCTTTGTGCTTGCTCCTGATATTTGTACCTCGTGTTCGTTCGAGGTCCGCTCGGTAAAACTTTTCTCCAAGGTCCCTATCGAAGAATTGTCGCACAAGACGGTGTGCCTTACGGCACAGAGTATGACGTCTATTAACTTGTTGAAGATTCTGCTGCAAGAACGTTTTGGCCTTGAACCGGTATACAAGTCTGGAACCTACGAGGCGACCGATGACGCATGCCTTTTGATTGGCGACCAGGCGCTCGAAGAAAATGAACGCCACCGTTTTGCTTTCGGGTACGATTTGGGTGCCTTGTGGCAGGATTGGCAGCAGGTCCCCTTCGTTTTTGGGGCGTGGATTGTTGCGAAGAGCGCGCTTAAGCCAGATTTAGAACAAAGTTTGTTCCGTTACCTGCAGGCCACTCGCGATAGCGTTGAAAAGTTCCGTGAAAACCCTACTAAGGCGTTGGATAAGTGGCTTGCCCATTATCCGGTGGACTTGCCCCGTGCGGTAGTGGAAAACTACTATTCGGCGATTGACTACCGCTTTACCGATGATCGAAAACGCTCGCTTTCGCTGTTTTTTGAACATGCGGCGGCCCTCGGCTTAATTGAAACTGCCCCGAATTTAGAGTTTTTGGCGTTTCCCTCGCAAGAAGTATAAAAAAGTAAAAAATAAATAGACATTGCCTTAAAACAAAGTTATTTTAAAGACATCGCCCTTTAACAGGTGAGGTTGGTCTATGGTTGAAGAAAAAATCCTTATTGTGGACGATAACGCCGAAATCTTGGAGAAAACCAAGGACCTTTTGGCTCGTGTCGGTTATAGTGTTGAATGCTGCAGTTCCGGAAAAGACGCTTTGGATTTCTTGGCTGAAAACCAGGTGGATTTGGTGTTGCTGGATATCAATATGCCGAACATGAACGGTTTCGATGTCTGCTTGCGTATTCGCCAGCGCCATGCTCTCGATGACCTTCCGGTGATATTCCTGACGAACCGCGAAGATTCCGATAGCGTGACCAAGGGATTCCAGGCGGGCGCTTCTGACTTTGTGAGCAAGAGCGCCATTGCCGAAATCTTGCTGGCTCGTGTGAATGTGCATATCCGTTTGGCCCGTTCGCTGCGCAACCTGCGAGATATTTCTTTGACCGACGACATGACGGGCTGTTTCAACCGCCGCCACGGCATGTTCTCGCTGCGTGAATGGTTCTCGCGTTCCAAGCGTTACGGAACCCAGTTCGCCATCATTTATTTCGACTTGAATGGTCTTAAGGCGACCAACGACCAGTACGGCCACCAGGCAGGTGACTTGCTCTTGCGTTCGGTGGCGACTGCTGTCAAGGACATTTTGCGTGAAACCGACCAGCTCTTTAGAATGGGTGGCGACGAGTTCATGGTCATTTGTCCCGAAACCGACGTGAAGGGCGCCTTCGTTTGTGCCGAGCGTATGGAAAAGGTGGTGTCCGAAATCAAGATTGTCGATAAGCAGGCGTCCTTCGCTTACGGCGTTGCCCATTCCAGCGAAGACTACAAGGAAGTCGACGACATGCTGCACAGCGCCGACGTTTCCATGTACAAGATGAAACAGGAAATGCGGAAGAAGTAGACGCTCGAAGGATCTAAAAAAAATCCTGCTTAAAAGCAGGATTTTTTTTGTTATTTGAATCTTGTGTCCGAGTCACCCTGAACAACGTCATCCTGAACTTGTTTCAGGATCGTTTCAGGGTCAGCTTCAGCCTTTTATCGATGCAAGCAGCTTCTTCAGGCGCTCGGCAATGGTTGCCCAGTCGCCTGCGGCCATCAGCTTCGGATCGTAAATGCTTGCGCCGAACGAAAGCAAATTTGCGCCGGCCTTCAAGTAGCTTGCGGCGTTCTCCGGGTTCACGCCGCCGCATGCCATCAGTGGAATGTCGCGGAACGGCCCGCGCAGCGCCTTGATGTATTCGGGGCCGCCTACGCAGTTCACCGGGAAAATCTTCACGGCGGTGGCGCCCAGGTCATAAGCCTTCTGCACTTCGGTCGGGGTGAGTGCACCCGGAATAATCGGGATGCGGGCCGTGGCCGAAAGGCGGATGATTTCGTTGCGGGTATTGGGCGTTACAATAAATTCGGCGCCTGCGGCAATGGCCTTCTCTAAATCGCTGCCGTGGCGGACTGTGCCTGCACCTACGGCAATGCCGTGCGGCTTGGCGGCAGCCTTGATTGCCGCGATAATCACCTCGGCGTCCTTGGTATTCATGGTGACTTCGATCGCCTTGAGACCGCACTTGACGGCGGTGTTGACGCAAGCTTCTTCTGCACCACGGGGAATGTCGCGGAGAATGCCCACGACCGGCATCGGTTTTAAAAATTCTAGCAGTTCCATGCCCTTAAAATTAATAATAAAAAGGCGAGCCGGAGCTCGCCGTAAGATTTATTTCACCTTGATGCTTTGGGTTGCAAGGACCTTGCCGTTTTGCATGACCCTTGCAATTAGGGCGCCGCGGTGCGGAAGGTTTGCGAGGTTCACTTCGGCGCGGGTTCCGTCGAAGGTCTTGACCATCAGCTGGTTGCCGAGCATGTCAAAGATTTTGACAGTCTTGGTGCCTTCAGTGTTGGTAAGCACGTAGAGCCTGTTGTTACCTACTTGCATGCGGGCCTTGGCGACTTGAGTAATCTTCTTGATGCCTACGCGGTCGTCGGTAGTTTTACCCGGGCCGTAACCCCATACGAGCTTGCCCTTGCTGCGCAGAACGATGTAGGGGTCCTTGGGAGCAACTTGGATTTCGCCTTGCTCTGCGGTCCATTGGGGAATCCCATCGTATTTGGGTGTGTAAATAGCATCTGTAGAATCTGCATTGATGACGATGTTTGATTTTGAGTCGTGGAGCATCTCCGAGTAGTGAGAGATAAAGCTCCAGCCGTCAATGACTTTGACCTTGGAGGTTGTGTTGACTATAAATTCAATCATAATTTGATTGGCCACATCAAGATTGCCAAGGAAGATAGGCTGTGCCCAAGAATAGGTGTTGTTGTCTTTATCGAACGAATCTTCGATCTTTTGGGGCTTGCCGAGTTTTCTGATAGCGACACTATCTGCACAAGGCCTGTTAAAACCAGCTATATCATATGTTCGGCAGGAGTCGACCTTGTACAAACTTTCGTAATTCGATATGTCTTCTTCGGTGGCGTCAAAATAAATGTAGGCGACAACGCTATCTAACTTTTCCAAGGATTCGTTAGAAACGCGAATGTTAATCGTGTCCGTTTCTTTGTCAGATGTATAATGGAATGCCGCTACGTAGGCCTTGTCTTCTATTACAGGCGAGGCGTTTCCAGATTTGCAGTTATCGCACTTCTTTTCGTAGTAGTCGCTGCCGCCGTTGCTGACGATGGTGAGGGCCGAAAGAAGTGTTGCCGAAGCGTCGAGGCAAGTCTCCGAGAAATGGTAGTCTTCCCAACTTATCGTACTAGGGGTCCAAGAGTTTTCTGCGGAGGGCGGAAGTCCGCCCAAAAGGCCTCCTACAGGGCAGTTGTATTTGTAACTGAAGCCCGATGTGTTTCTGCCTTCGGGGTTGGATGCCCTGTGGTGCGGGTGGGCTTCGTTCTTATCGCCAATGCCGTACACGAACGAAATATCCCAGGGGTTTACGCCCAACAGGTAGTTCAGCTGGTTGATGCCGAGCTGGCGCATTTCACTTGCCTTGAGGCCCGTACTTGCCATAGCCGGGAGCGTGACGCCCTGCTTTTCGATATCGGCCGCGACATCGGCATAGGCCAAAACTTCAAAGATGTTTCCGACATGATAACGGCTGAAAATCCATGTTTGATCAGTCTGCATGGCATACCAGGTGGGATCGTAACTGACGGTGTTTTGTTTCCAGCCGATGTCTCCTTTGGGAAGAACGATGGAACCGGTCCCTGTGCCGCTTACATCGCCAAGATTGACAATCATGTCGGCAAGGCAGTCTTCGATGGCATTAAGGCGTTCTTCTTCGGTAAGGCCGTATTCAGTAGTCGCCTTGGTCTTGTCGGCAAGAATTAACTTGTACAAAGCGTACAGCGCGAAACTATGGGCGTTTGCCCAGCTGGTGTTCTTTACGTTTTTGAGCATGCCACTGTTTTCGGTAGCGAACCAACCGCCAGCAAAGAAACCTGCGCCGTCACGGATCTGTTGACTTGCGAACAGTTCCGTCGTGCGGATCATGTCGTCGGCGTAATCTTTTTTGCCTGTAGCGTACAGAAGCGCCACCGAGGCAAGTGCCAAGTCATCGACAAATTCATTGTTGCCGTTGTATGCGGGAGTATTGAAGAAAGCCTTGTTGTTCTTGAAAGTCTTGCCTTGGGCCAAATCCTTGGCAAAGGCGTACATCTTTTCGGCAACCACCAAGCAACTATCAGCAAACTTCTTGTCGTACTTGGCGTAATCCTTGGAGAGAATTGCAAGTCCCGCGGCAATTTCACTGGAAATGTTGGCGCCGAGTTCGCCGAGGCGCACGTCACGTTCGGCAGGACCTCCGCGATGTTCAACATTCACATAATCTTGGGCTTCGGGGCGCCCCCACCAGCCGTGATCACTGCCGAAGTTACCCACGGAAACGGGCATATCGTCAATAACGCCCTTGGCAAATTCGTACGCTCGCAAGAAGAAGTCTGCACCGTGCTTGGCTTCGCGCAAAACATCGGGTACACCGTCGGTCTTGACAAATTCACCTTGGTTGTAGGCGTAGTGGTCTACGTCCTTGGCGGGGTTGGTGGCAGACATCACGGCGAGAGTCATGAAGGCGTACGCCATGGTTTGCGATTCCTTCAGGTGGTCGCCGCAGTCGTACCAGCCGCCTGCAAGAGTGCCTGCACGCGATTCGTCAAAGGCTTTGCTGTCATCTCCGAAGTCAGAAACAATCGGACCGCCACCGTCCTTTACGTGGCTCGGGCCATGGAACCAAGATTCGGAATTGCCACTACGCTGGATTCCGAAGAACTTGAGCGTGGCGTCCTTTGCCATGGTGTAAACGTCGTCGCTTACAATGAAGGTGCTAGAGATTTCGTCACCGACCTTGATGCGCAGGCGCTTTTCGGTAGGTACGTTCTGCGGGATTTTGCCGACAAAGATATTGCCTTCAGGTCCGGTGATTTCAACCTTGTAACGCTTCCGGTCGTTTGTAGCGGCATTTGTACCAGCAATAATGGTCCAGTCGCTCTTGGTGGCCGTTTCGGTTGCGGTGAACGTTCCAGTTATCTTGGTGCTGAGCGACTTCCCGTCGGCATCTACGACTTCGAATTCAGTTGCGGAGCCTACATAGTAGAACTGGCGCTGCTTATCGCTCTTGAGGTAACCCGCCTGGTTCACGCGGATCGGCGAAATCTTGGTGTTGATAGCGTCAAAGTAAGCCTGGTCCAAGGTGTCGGGCATCATCGCCCCCGCCTTAAAGCTTGCGGGAGTCGCCTCTTTCGGAAGCATACCTGTTTTCTTGGTGACAGTCGTATCGAACTTGCTGAACACCGTCGAATCCCAGCTCAGGGGCCACGTCGGGCGAATCAAGTCGTAGGGGGTGGTGGCGGCCATTGCAGCCGTTGCCGAAAAGGCGAGGGAAGCGGCGATAGCAATGGGCTTCAATTTTCTATTCCTTCTCATAAATACCTCCGAGAGTGGCGTAAGGTAATTATAAGAAAAGTCTGTTTACCTTTCAAGTACAGTGTAAAAAAGACATGCCCGCACAATAGCGGGCATGTCTTAAGTGCAATAGAATGTAATGCGTTTACTTGATTTTAATGCTTTGGGTTGCAAGCGTCTTGCCGTTTTGCACGACTCTTGCAATCAGGGCGCCGCGGTGCGGAAGTTTTGCGAGGTTCACTTCGGCGCGGGTTCCGTTGAAGGACTGTGCCATCAGCTGGTTGCCAAGCATGTCAAAGATCTTCACTGTCTTGGAGCCCTGTGCACTTGCTAGCACATAGAGCTTGCTCTTGTTCACCTGCATGCGAGCCTTGGCGACATTGAACTTCTTCACGAAGCCTACGCGGTCGCTGGTGGTATTGCCCGGACCGTAGCCCCACAAGAGCTTGCCCTTGCTGCGGAGAACGATGTAGGGGTCCTGCGGAGCTTGCTGGAGATCGCCCTGGTCCTTGTCCCAATCGGGGGCGCCTGCGTAAGCGGGAGCATCCTTAGTGGCGGTGTGGGCGGTAAAGCTCCATCCACCAGCCACGTTAACCTTGGAGGGCTGCATGGTGGCGTCGCAATGTCCGGTTGCGGCTAAGCCAGTAGTCACGCCAATGTCAAGTCTCATCCTTCTTCCGTAGGGGACGGTTCCGAGATAGATGGCTTGTTGCCAGGTATAAGTCTTTTTGTCTTTGTTGTAAGTATCTTCGATTTTCAGGGGGAGTTGATTCCTCAATGTGGTTGTGATTTCGCGATCGTTTTCGCATGGATTGTTGAAACCGGCCATGTCGTAAGCTTGGCAAATATCTAGAGTGAATATGGCTCCGCAACCTTCCATTTCTTCTTCGGTTGCTTCGAAGTAAATGTAGGCGACAACGCTGTCGGCATCTTCAAGGGTCTCGTTGAAGAGATTGATGTTGAAATAGTCCATGTCGCCGAAAGTGTAATGGTATGCAGCTGCATAAACCTCACCAGAGAAGGGGCTGAATTCCGTGGTGTCACAGTTTTCGCACTTCTTTTCATAGTAGTCGCTGCCGCCGTTGCTTACAAAAGTCAGTGCAGATGTCAAAAGTGCTGCGGCGTTAAGAGTAACTTCAGAAGTATAGAAGTTTTCCCAACTCATTTTATCATCATCATTTTTTGAAGTATTGGCAGGGGATTGCCATCCAACCAGGCCACCGGTAGGAACGTTATATTTGTAGCTCAGACCGGGCATATTCTTTCCTTCAGGATTAGATGCCCTGTGGTGCGGGTGAGCGTCATTTTTGTCGCCTACGCCGTATACAAAGGAAATGTCCCAGGGATTTAAGCCGAATAGGTAGTCGTCCCTTAAAATCCCGCCCAGCCCGCATAACTATTGGGAAAAACTGATTTCTACCCTGTGAAAATATTGCAAGGTTTTCTAAAATATGAC